>JALZOO010000482.1 GCA_030913905.1 Acidobacteriota bacterium | reverse complement strand
TCTCTGCGTCTCGCGTCAACGACTCCAGTTCATCATAGGAATTTTCTGGTAATGCGTACTTTACCAATTCCACCTTCTCAAATTGGTGCTGCCGAATCAGCCCGCGCGTATCGCGTCCATAGCTCCCAGCTTCGGAACGGAAGCACGGCGTGTAAGCAACCCACCTCTTAGGCAGATCTGTCGCGTCCAGGATTTCTTCACGGTGGTAATTCGTTACCGGCACTTCGGCAGTGGGAACGAGATAGAGCTCGCGCTCGTCGGTGAGTTTGAAAAGATCCGACTCAAACTTCGGCAATTGACCCGTGCCAAACAAGGCGGCCTGGTTGACGATGAATGGAGGCAGCGTTTCAAGGTAGCCATGTTCGCTGCGATGAGTATCAAGCATGAAGTTAATCAACGCTCTCGACAGCCGCGCACCATCGCCGTTAAGGATCGCAAAACGCGCCGAGGCAATCTTTGCCGCGCGATCGAGATCGAGAATGCCGAGCTCCGTTCCCAGGTCGACGTGGTCTTTTGGCTCGAAATCGAATTCAGGTTTCGCACCCCAGCGCCTGATTTCAACGTTGTCAGATTCATCTTTACCAACAGGGACGCTTTCGTGCGGGATGTTAGGCAGCGACGAGATCAGGTCAGTCATTCGAGACTCCGCCTGACTACGCAACTGGTCCAACTCAGTAATCCGCTCTTTTAGTTGATTGACTTCGCTACGGCGTGCGTCGGCTTCTTCGCGCTTGCCCTCCTTCATCAGCGCGCCAATCTCGCGGCTCGCGGTATTTCGCGCAGCGTTAAGCTGGTCTGACTCGGCGATGATGCGACGACGCTCGGCATCAGCGTCCGCAAAATGATCCAGAGCTTCCGGGGCTGCGCCTCGCGACTGCAAAGCAGTTCGCACGCTCTCCAAATTCTCACGCACGTAGTTCAGATCAAGCATTTGTTGCCCCTGTATCAGCGCACATTGAAATGGCGGTTTAGCTGGAAATATACCCGACCGTGGTTCATGAGTGTAACTGAGTACATGAGCGGATGCCATTTCCGCTTGTTTCAGCTCTCATGGGATATTTGGCAGACGAAGCGAGCCTCTCCATGAAATTTTCGCTAATTCAATTGTTGAGCTCCTCCAGGGCGCGCTGCAGTTCTTCACGTTTGGTTTCAAGCAAGGACTCGTTCGCATCCGACGGAACGAAGATGGGAGAACCCAAACGTAAACGGGCACGAGTGAAGGGCTTGGCAACTTGGTAGCCATCCCAGGTTGGAAGCTCCCAATAATGAGTGGGCGTGATCCCCATAGGCAGCATGGGATGTCCTGATTTCTTAGCCAGGATCACGGGACCCATCTTGGCGAGGTAAGGCGGGCCCTTGGGGCCATCGGGTGTAAGCGCGGTCGGACATCCAGCCCGCATAAGCCGGATCATCTCAACCATCGCGGTCGCGCCGCCGCGTGTTGACGAGCCACGGACCGCTCCGTAACCGAAGCGATGAATAAAGCGAGTCAAGTACTCACCATCGAAACTTCTGGACGTCATCACCACAATCCGACGCTTGCGCCACCAGTAGATGTTAAGGAACGACTGGTTGTGCCAGATAATGTAGATTGGAACATGCCCAGCGCGCTCAATTGCCTCCCAGTTTTCCCAACCTTCAATTTCAAACCGCACCGTTCGACCAACGAGTTTGGCGACCGAGTAAAAAACTAAGCCGGCGGCGCGAATCAGCAACCGCTGTTTCAAGCTATAGGCGGAAAGATCAGCGTATTCATAGATCTGTTCCAGGCGTTCGCTGGTCATGGGATGAATGGGCTGCCGCTTTGCTGAGTCCATTATTACGGACATACGAAAGGCACGATTACCAACTGAATTATCTTTATCTCAAATCCTGGGTTTGTTCTATTCCTGCAAAATATGTTAAGAGAGGCGACCGTTTGTAAACAGAATGTAACGGGAAATGATGGTTAAACGCCAGTTAACGATGGACTCCAGCGACGTCTATTCGATAGTTGGTAATTCAAAATCCTGAATCCGAAATTCAACCAATGCCCCAAAAAGTTCGCAAAGCAGTTTTTCCTGCCGCAGGTTTGGGTACCCGTTTTCTTCCCGCAACCAAAGCGTCTCCGAAAGAGATGTTGCCCCTCGTCGACAAGCCTCTGATCCAATATGTGGTCGAGGAAGCCGTCGCTTCGGGGATCGAA
>JALZOO010000475.1 GCA_030913905.1 Acidobacteriota bacterium | reverse complement strand
CGTTTTGCCAATGGCTGATCCAGTGTTCGGGATAGCCCCAGTGACGCTTGGCATCATGGGCAATCTGCGTTAAGGCGTCTACTTCATCAGTTAGGGCTTTTCTTATTTTCAACAATTGCTTTACTCAGTTTTTCCACAAGAGCCTTAGTCGCCTGCGCAAACTCGCCTTTGGGTTCAATTCGCAGATACTCCTGATATTCCATGAGAGCGCGCGCGGGCTGATTCACTTTCAAGAGAATGTTGCCGGCCATCAGGTGGGCTTCAGCAAACTCTGGCTTCAGTTGCAGGGTATGACCGATAGCCGGTGCTGCCTTGGCGATATTCCCCTGGTCCCAATAGAGCCGACCGATGGTAAAGTAGCCGTGCCAGGATTTGTCGTCCAGTTTCAGACCTTCCAGCAAGGTTTTTTCTGCATCGTCGTGCCGTTTCTGACGCCAGAAAACCTCGCCCAGCGAAAGCAATGCCGGCGCGCTGTCCGGCCTAATTTCTAGTGTGCGCCGGAGAGTCGCTTCAGCCTTTTCCCAACGGCGCAAATCCATCAGCGTTGTCCCCAGCAGCAATTGAGCTTCATAAAACTCCGGGTAGATGAAGACTGCTTTCTCAAGGAATAAAATGGACTCCGCAAAATCCTTCCTGGCCAGCGCAGTTTGTGCGCGAGCAAACTCGTCTCGGGCCGCGCTGGGAATTCTCACGTTGATAAAACGCAATTCCCCTGCATGGCCAGCAGGGTTGCGCGACTTGTCAGTGACGAGCTCAAAAAAAAGAAATGCTCTAAACAGGACCTGAAGGTCAGCCTGCTGTTGCGCCGGATTGAAACCGGGCGCATTTACCACGACGTTGTAATACCCCCGCGGCAATCCAGAAAAGCGGAATCTGCCGGCGCTATCGGTCATGATCTGATCGACGGTGCCACCGCTGAATCTCTCCAGCCGCACTTCGATATTCCGGCCCGCCTGCCCGGTTTCAGCCAGAAGCACTCGCCCGGATATTTCTAACGTGGGATTGGGAGTGAAAGTGTCCCGGTCTCGCTGAGCAAACGAAGGACAGGTAACAAGTAGAAAGGCGAGCAGGGTCTGCAACCGGATAGCGAAAGCGCTCATGACACGAATCTTAAGGCGAGCTGCAGAAGCATGGAACCGAGGTAATCCTAATCCTTTGTAGAGAACAAGATCAAACTTCTTCGCAGAAAGCCGGGAATAATAGAGGTAAGCCGGGCGGCTCTGCAGTCGCCCGGCTCTTGTTACTGGCGCGGGAGTGTATCAGAACTTATAGCCAAAATTGAACTGAATCAGCCGCGCCGGAATCGCCGTAGAAGTTATGACGCCAAACGTTGCAGGTGATGCGACGCCCACAGACGATGGTGTCTGGAAGATTGGATGGTTCCAAAGGTTGAAAATGTCAGTCCGGAGTTGGAACTGGTGTCTCTCCATCAACGTGAACCGCTTCGTTATCGAGAAGTCCCAGTTGTGCTGGAAGGGCGCCCGAAATGCGTTTCGGGGGACGTTTCCGTAGCCGGTTGCGCCAGGGCCCCCATTGGGGACGATGGCAGCAGTGCTGACAAAGTTCGGATTGATGTAATTATTCAGCCTGCCCTGAATTGGACCGGGAAGAAGCATTTGCTGAACCGTAGTGACCGCCCCCGGTGTACAACCCGGCAGCGATGCGATTTGCTCGGCCAAAGGCCGGCAGATTAAGACACCAGTTCCGGTTCCGCCTCCGAACGCACCACCACTGGTGCTGTCAGTGATCGAGAACGGCAACCCACTCTGGTAGGTGATGATCCCACTAATGGACCAGCCTTTGAATAACTGATTATCCATAAAGCTGTTTTGCCGCACCGGGAGATCATATGAGTAGCTCACTACGAGCCGGTGAGGGCGGTCGAAGTCGCTGCGGGCGAAATTCTGCTGCCCACTGCTTTGGTCATTGTAAATATTTGAGCCATTCTGACCGGCGCGCGTTGCGTTGAATTCATCCGTGCTCTGTGAACCGCTGACGTTGTCAGTGTTTTTCGAGTACGTATAAGCAGCCTGGAAAAAGAGCCCTCGAGTGAGGCGCCGTAGCACGGTGAACTGGGCGGAATGGTATTTACCCATCCCTGAGTTCGAAGAGTAGCGCGACCCACGTTTGCGAGAGAGCCCTATAATTTGGTGGCGCAGCTCTTCGTTGTTCGTGGTGTTGCTTGTGATCGAATAGCTGACACCGTTCGTATCTCTGACCACAATCGGGTTCGAAGGGCTAGCCAGCTTTGCCAGGAATGGATCCCAGCTTAACAAGCCACCGATGTAGCGCGTGCCTATGTAGCCGGCTTCAAATCCCCAACCATTACCAATCTCACGCTGCAGAGTTAGATTGAACTGCTGGGTATAAGGCGTGTAGGCATCCAGCGGCGAACTCGTAAACGAAGCGAGATTTATTACGCAGTTCGTCGCCGTACCGCCATAGTTAAGACATGGCACTCCATCTTCGTTGATAAAGATTGGTCCCACGTTTGGATCGTTAATATCAAGAGGACCAACTCCGCTAGTTCGGCGCAGTCCAGCGAATCTCGCCCATTGCGGAATAAACGCCGTTGCTATCCCGGCTCCCGCGCCCTGTCCCGCCAGCGGGTTCGCTAACTGAAACGCAGGTGGGTTCAACCGGGTGTCGATAGGCTGAACTGTAAACGGAGGTCCCAGGGCCCCCTGCAGGATTTGCTGGTTGGACAACCGCTGATAGTAAATCCCATAACCACCACGAAGCACCATTTTCTGATCGCCATTTATGTCGAACGCGAAGCCGAAACGTGGCGCAAAGTTATTCATGTCACGACAATGCCCCAGAGCGCAATCCGGAATGCCGGCAGTGCCTTTGAAACCGCTCAGATCAACTTTCTCGGGGAAGCGGAAAGGGTTTTTACCCTGGGCGGCTACCAGTGGATCGTAGATGTTTTGGCGGTATAGTTTGTCGTGGCCAAAGCTCATTGGCTCCCAGCGGAAGCCGAGGTTAAAAGTTAAGCGCTGGGAATACCGGTAGTCATCCTGAACAAATACCGAGTAATCAGTCGCGACAAAGTTGCGGGCGGCATCGCCAAAAGCGGACTGAATACCGGTGACGCGACCCTGAAGAAAGTTCTGGAAGGCGGAGAATGTGTTACCAACCCCCGTGGTAGCACCGAACGCAAGCGATCCGCGTACGGCAAAGTTGTTGAACCGATTCAACTGATACTGCGTGCCTTCACCACCTATTCTCAGGCTGTGCTTGCCAAAGGTCCACGCAAGAGTGTCAGCGACGTTATAGTTGTTCGATACAGTGCCGCGCTCATCGTTGACACCTGTACCCAGCGAGAACAAATTGGTGATGGAAAAAAAGTAAATCCCGGGTACCGAACCTTCATTGGGACGGGTGGCGCCAATATCGCTCAAGTTGATCTGATCGGTTGGGGCGAAAGACGAGATAAAGCGGCTGTAGCCCGCGCGGAGTTCGTTAGTCATGCTCGCGCTAAAAACATGAGTATGACTCAATGAAACAAAACGGTTGTTCTGGATACTAGAGCTGGGAAAGGCCAAGTTAGCCGCCGTCCCGTATGGTCTGGCCGCGCTTCCGTTGTCCCAGAACCAACGCCAGGAGATCTTGTCTTTGCCGTCCCTCAGGTAGCGATCGTAGGTGATGGTGTGTTGGTTGGCTTGAAGCGGAATGATCGCGGAAAAGACACAGCGAAACGTGCCTGTCGCCGTGGCGGTTGCGCACCCGCCGCCCCCGGGACGCGGTATCGCGAATCCCGTACCGTATATGTCGCTCTTCAGATTGAGAATGTTTACGGCAATCGGATCTATCTGCGCAGGTGTTAGCCCAAATGCCGCCGCTAAAAGAGTCGCCGAGGTAGTACCATCTGGGTTGGTCGGAAATGCCTGAATTAGCGGATTTAATGCTGCGCCGTTAGGATCGATTCCATTACGGCCACGAACGCCTTGATAATTGAAGAACCAGAAGCCGCCTAGTTTCGGCACGGGCCCGCTGGCGCTGCCTCCAAACACGTTTTGGAGCAGGCGTGCCCTCTTGCTCAAGCCAGCTTTATTCCTAAAAAACTCATTGGCATTAAGAGCATCATTCCGGTGGCTCCAATAAAGGTCTCCATGAAAATCCTTGGTGCCTGACTTGAGCACCAAACCCAAAGCTCCTCCACCCTTACTTCCCGACGACGCGTCGTAGAGCGAGGTGGCGACTTTGAAATCCTGGATCGTGTGCGGGTTCGGAAGCGGAATGGTATCGAAGTGTGCCAGGTTGAAGTCATTTACGTTCACTCCATCCAGCGTCACGCTGTTATTACTTGTACGTTGACCATTGACGTTCACATCGACGTTGCCTCTTCCCGCGGCTCGGACATCGACCGGCTCGCTGCCGGTGCCGCTTGAGAGAGAAAGCAGAAACAGGATGTTCGGCGAAGCGAGGGGCAGTCGGGCAATCGTTTGAGCGTCGAGCGGCTGGCCGGTTTGAGCACTTGTTGCATTAATCAAGCCAGGCGACGCCTCAACATTGACAGTCTCTTCAAGTCTACCCAGCTCGAGAGTTACGTCCTGTCGCGTCGTATCATTGATACGCACTTCAACGCCTGACACCACGGCCTTCTTAAAATTCGCGGCTGTGATTTCCAGACGATACTTCCCCGGAGGCAACAGCGTTGCGGAAAATCCGCCGTCATCACCAGTGGTGGAAGTACGCACGGAGCTCCCTGTACCTTCGCTAATTACGTCTACCGTCGCCCCAATCACGACCTCTCCCCGCGGGTCTGAGGCCACTCCTGTGAGAGCCCCTGTCTGTGTCCCCTGGGAAACGGCCACGGCCGCAAACAGAAACACCGATACCAAACCGCTTGCAAAAAAGCGCAACACGCTTCGCATAACAGTTCCCTCCTTTTGGAAACTTCAGTTTTGTTCTTGGCCGGAAAAGAAACTACCAGTGAAAGAAGACAGGACGCAGATTAAAAGACGGGAACGCCGATAATAGTTGCAGGACAGGCAATCAATATTCCAAGCGGACAGCAAAGCTGGGACGTGCTAAAACCAAGTCTTTTTGCAGGTTTTTTAAGTCTGGCTGAAGAGGCCGCCGCAGTAGCGGATGGAACTTTTGGTTTTTGATTCAAAATTTCGGATTCGGATCCGATTTTGAACAGGGAGATGGGTACCTATTTCGCCCCCGGCGCCGAGCATTGGCGATAGTGAAGTTTGATGTCTTCGTTTGGAAGGGGCAGTCCATCACCTCTTACTTAAAAAGGCGGCTGGACCAGCGGCAACAATCAGGAAGAGGCAGCTTCGC
>JALZOO010000473.1 GCA_030913905.1 Acidobacteriota bacterium | reverse complement strand
TAGAGTAAAAAGTGCCAATTAAGCAAGTTTTGCCCTGTGGAGAGATCGATCAGCGGCAGGAAGGCAACAGGCTGATTTCAGCAAAGTTAGGGCACGAATCCAAGGGATTCGCATCAATTTTGAACTGAAAATCACTGGAAGGCTTGCATATCCGTATCCAAAATGCTGTTCAGACGAGATGATAGACCAAATTTTGGAGTTTTCCAACCGCAACCTTGCGCTGTAATACTAGCGAGACTACGTCTCAGACTAACGAGATGAGATCAGGAAAGGGTCCAGGTTGTGGGAACAAAGTAGAGGCGGTATAACCGTCTCAATGGACCGCCAAGCGGTGAGATGGCCAAAAGAGGCACCCCAACAACGAGGACCCAGGATGAGTATAACGCAAACTTCACTGGCTGAAATCCTGCGTGAGCATGTGACGCTGGAAGTGGAAAGCATCGATCGCATGTATCTGAACATCTACATTCCCAAGCTGCAACGAGAGTCGGGTGCGAGCTGGTTTTTGAAGGAGCAACGGCAGTACCCGGTGGCCTCTTCGGCAGCGATGGCGCCGATCAGTCGGGCATTTGTCGGAGCGATTGAGAGCTATGCCCAAATGCATCAAGTGCCTGTGCTGACATTTCAAAAGGGGCAGCGCAAAGATGATGTAGTGGCACCTTACATCAAACAAGCGGCGGGTCGGGAAGGGATTGTGCTGATCGGCAAAGCCCAAGAGAAGACAACCACCTTTCGTACGACGAAGGGACATGGACCCCGCAGTGCGGATCGCTATCCACGTCTGCTGCGCACGACTGCCCTGGTGAACCAATATTATTTCTACGGCGTGGACGCTGACTTTGGGCCATTCTTCTTCAAGTTCAGTTCGTACTTTCCGTACATGGCCAAATTCTGTCTCAACGGGCACGAGTACCTCAAACGTCAATTGGCGCAAGCCGGAATTGCCTATGAAGCCTTGGACAATGGGATTCTCTCCTGTGCCGATCCGCTCCAGATGCAAAGGTTGGCAGAGGGTTTGTCGGCAGAGAAAATCGAAGCGCTGGTGCGCAAGTGGCAAGTGCGTCTTCCGCAACCCTTCACAGCCGCCGAGCGTGCCGCCGGGTATGACTATGAAATCTCGATCCTGCAAGCTGAGTTTGCCCTGACCCAGGTCTTGGATCGTCCCGTAACCGGACGCTTATTCTTTGAAGCGGCGATCCGCGAGAACCTGGACTTGGGTCGACCCGAGCAAGTCCAACTCATCTTCGAGCGTCGCATCGTCCGGAGCACTCCAAGCCGCTTTCGCACTCGCATTATCACCGAAGGTGTGACCCCGGCTTTGCATATCGATTACAAACATTCACGCATCAAGCAATATCATAAAGAAGGTCGTGCTTTGCGCACCGAAACCACGATCAACAATACCCGTGACTTCTACCTTGGCAAACGGCTGAAAAACTTGCCCGCTCTGCGGCTCATCGGCTTCCAAGCCAACCGACGGCTTTTGCACGTCCAACAAATCAGCCACAATTGCCTTTTGGGAGAAGATGCTTTTCAACAAATCAACCAACCTCTGACGGTTTCTGGGCAGCGGGTCCCCGCTTTGCGCTTCAGCGATCCACGCGTTCAAGCCTTGTTCAGCGCACTCGTCGCCTTTCGGCTTCTGCCTCTGGGCTTCACCAATCACGAATTGCGGGTGCTGCTGGCACCCCTCCTGGGCTTCGCCCCAGATCAATTGACCCCAGGCCAGATGACGTACCACTTGCGACGGCTGCGCTTGCATGGCTTGATCCAACGCATTCCCAACGCGCATCGTTACCAGGTCACCGATTTCGGTTGGCGCGTGGCTTTCTTCTTCACCCGCCTCTATGCCAGAGTGCTCCGTCCCGGCTTGGCACACATCGTCCCGCAAGCACCTCCGCTGAACCACGCCCTGCGCCTCCGTTTTGATCAACTCGATCTGGCGATGAACAATTGGTTCACTCAGGCCAACTTGACTTCATGAAACTTGACTCATTCACATCATCTTTCTTGCCTTAAGCTTACTAATCAGGCGATCTGTATCTGTCAGGGCATCACCTTCCTTTTCAACGATATGATCAAAGCCCTGAGAGTTACTG
>JALZOO010000466.1 GCA_030913905.1 Acidobacteriota bacterium | reverse complement strand
CGCAAGAACCTTTGCCGCTTTTGGATTTGAGGCAGTAGCAGCAATCACTTCGATAACCTTTCAAAACTCGAACGCAGTGTTTGGAGCTGTACATCAAACAGCGGAAACCGTGCGCTCGCAGCTGATGTCCTTAATTGAAGAGGGCGGCATCGCATGCGCCAAGACGGGAATGTTGCCCACCAGCGAGGTAGTGGTGGAAGTCGCCCGACTATTTCGCGAGACCGAGCTGCCGGCGCCAGTTGTCGATCCTGTAATGATCTCGAGTTCAGGCCATCGCTTGATGGAAGAAGGTGTCACTGAATTTTTGATTCGGGAACTATTTCCGGTGGCGCGCCTGGTCACTCCGAACATTCCTGAAGCCGAAACATTAACGGGCCTGACAATCACTTCGGAGGCGTCGATGCGGGAAGCGGCCGTTAGGATTCGCGCGTCGGGTGCGCGAGCAGTTCTGATCAAGGGCGGACATTTAGGAGGCGAGGACGCAATCGACCTGCTTGATGATGAGGGAAAAGTGACCGTGTTTCGCGGGCGACGAATCCCAAACGCAACACTTCACGGCTCAGGTTGCATCCTGTCGGCTGCAATCGCCGCCGGGCTTGGCGGAGGAAAAAGTTTGGACGCAGCTGTGGCCGCCGCAAAGGCGTTTGTGCTGGAAGAGATCCTCAGGCAGCAGTAAGCGTGAGGTCACTCTGACGGTGCGGCTTCAATCGTCACATGCTGAATTTTCACTTCGGTTGCTGGACGATCGTTTCGATCAGTTTCAGTCGTGGCAATCGTATCTACGACATCAAGGCCGTCTGTGACCCGGCCGAAGATCGTATAGTTTGGGGGTAAAGGGTAATCGGCATGCATGATAAAAAACTGCGACCCGTTTGTGTTTGGACCAGCGTTGGCCATGGCCACCGTGCCTTTTTTGTAGCCGCGTTGGTAGAGCGCTGAGGAACTGTCGATCTCATCATTGAAGCGCCCGCCCCAGGCTGACTCACCGCCGCGTCCGGTGCCCGTCGGGTCGCCACCTTGAATCATGAAGCCTTTGATCACCCGATGGAAAATTACGCCCTCGTAGTAGCCACGCTCGGCCAGGGTAATAAAATTCTCGGTTGTCTTCGAAGCGTCTGATTCCAAAAGTTCGAATCGAATGGTTCCCTGGTTGGTTTGAACTGCGGCCGTGCGATTTGGCATGGTTCTCCTTAAGTTGAACGATTGATACGCGAAATGAAAAAGGGGAGATGACAAGATACTTGGTTGACGCCGATTTGTCATCCGAACGAGATGGGGAGTAGTAGGCCAGTTGAGCATTGAAACGAAACTGACGCGCTACCAATTGGCGGGCTGCAAAGGAATGCGAAGAAATGAGATTAGCGCCCGTCAGGTGCAACATCATTACTCCAACTGCCGCTAAACACTTTCAAATTTTGCGGCTGCCGCAATAGCGCAGCGCGGAAATTCTGACGGAAAGGCCTTAATACATGAATGTTACGCACCTGGAATGCGCCGCCTGTCACAAACGACACGAGGCACGACGGTTGCTCAATCTGTGCCTCGAATGCGGGAAACCGTTGCTGGTTCGTTATGACCTGGCACAAGCGGCGCAGACGTTGACAAAGGAATCGCTGGGCGGACGGCGCGCGGACTTGTGGCGCTACCGTGAAGTATTGCCGGTTGAAAATGACGAGAACATTGTATCGCTGGGCGAAGGTTGGACGCCGCTGCTCGGCGCCGATAGGTTAGGAAAACAACTTGGATTCGATGCGCTTTACATCAAGGATGAATCCCAGAACCCAACGCAGAGTTTCAAGGCTCGTGGAATGTCGGCGGCGGTGTCGATGGCAAAGGAACTCGGCGCTCGCAAACTCGCCGTGCCGTCCGCGGGTAACGCGGCGGGCGCGCTGGCCGCGTATGCAGCTCGCGCCGGACTCGAGTGTTTCATCTTTATGCCGGACGATACGCCTCGCGCCAATGTGGTCGAATGCGAACAGACCGGCGCACATGTGACGTTGATGAAGGGGCTGATCACGGACTGTGGCGCTGAAGTAGCGAGGCGCAAAGAAGCGGAAGGGTGGTTTGATGTTTCAACCTTGAAAGAACCATACCGGGTGGAAGGTAAGAAGACGCTGGGATATGAGTTGGCTGAACAGTTCAACTGGAAGCTACCCGACGTGATCATTTATCCAACCGGCGGCGGCACCGGCTTGATTGGAATGTGGAAAGCATTTGATGAGATGGAGCAGATGGGCTGGATTGACTCAAAGCGGCCACGCATGGTGACGGTGCAGGCAAGCGGATGCGCGCCCATCGTGCGAGCGTTTGAAGAAGGCAAACGATTTGCGGATGAGTTTCCAGACGCGGCTACAGTCGCTTCAGGGCTTCGCGTGCCGCGAGCGATCGGAGACTTCATGATCCTCGACGCACTGCGAGAGTCGGGCGGGACTGCGATAGCGGTAACGGATGAAGAACTGCTCGCTGCGACTCGAGAGATCGGCGCGGCAGAAGGAATATTCTGCGCCCCCGAAGGCGCCGCATGTTTACCCGCGCTGCGAAAGCTGCTCGAGTCGGGTGACGTCAATCGAAGCGAACAAGTGGTGTTATTCAACACGGGAGCGGGCGTAAAGTATTTGGAAAGTTTTGGCGGGTAGAGATTTAGTTGGGAACGTCGCCTACCGCCCGCATAATTGGGCGGGGGGCGCTACAAGGCTGGGGAGGGAAAGCAGTGAATAGAGTAATCGGCATCTTAATAGTTCTATTAGTTTCGACCGTTGTTTACGGACAGCAGGCGGGTTCCGCGTGGATAAGCGAAAGCGAAAAAGCAGAGTTTGACTCGCTTCGCCGAGGCGGACATCAAGCGCTCTATAATTTTGATTACGACAAAGCGCTGAAAGACTTCAAGGAAATGGATCGCCGCTACCCGACTCACCCGGCGGGACCCCAGTTGTTAGCTGCTCGAGTTTGGATCAAAACACTTTATGAGTCGCGGCGGCTCCAGTCGTCGCTCTACAGCTCGGAAAGTTTTTATTCCAGCGGAGACGACAAAGTCGATCCAAAGGTCGTGAATGAATTCCGTCTGCTCACGCGAGAAGCCAGGAGGCGGTCTGACGCGCGGCTGAAACAGAACCCGAAGGACGTCGAAGCCCTCTATTGGCTGGGAGCGACCGAAGGACTGAAGGCCTCATTTGAAGAGGCGGTTGAGCGTCGCCACCTTGCGGCGCTGCGCGACGGCGACGATGCTGTCGATCATCATCGCGAAGTACTCAAACTCGATCCAAACTTTCTCGATGCTACGTTGACAATCGGACTCTACGAGTACGTGGTAGGCTCGCTACCTTTGCCCATCAAAGTCATCGCGGGCGTCACCGGGTTTCGTGGTTCAAAGAAGCGCGGATTGGAAATGCTCGAGCGCCTGGCCAAGGAAGGAGAATGGGCGAACGCCGACGCCAAGACGCTTTTGATCGTTCTCTACACGCGGGAGAAGCGTTACCAGGACGCTCTCACGCATGCACGGGAAATGATCGTCAAGTATCCACGCAACTACCTCTTTCGCCTGGAGGCGGCGAGCGCTTTGGTAGCTCAAGCGGAGGGGGAACGGAAAGCCGGAAACGCGGCAGCAGCAGTTAAGTCCGAACGCGAAGCCTTCGCGGTCTTTGATGATTTGTTACGCGACCGATCAGTCCGGGACACGGTCTCCAAAGTTCTTGATCTTGTCCATTTCAAATACGGCGAAGTTTTGCTGACCGCGGGAGAAGGCGCGCGTGCCGCACAGGAATTCCTGGCAGCCACTAAAGCTGAACGAGCCGATCCTGCACTGGTTACCATGGCCCACCTGTACGCAGCGCGTGCGTTCGATCTGTCGGGGAAACGGAACGAAGCGTTGGCCCAGTATCGCGAAGTTCTGACGCGGCCGGACATTTACGCCGCGCACGACGCAGCTAAGAAGGGGATGCGACAGCCATACATGAGCAGTGGGCTGTGAGGAGTAGGCAGTGGGCAGTAATGCAAACTGTAGGGGCGGGGCTTGTCCCCGCCCTTTTCATGGGCAGGTAAAGAAGCGGGCTACAGTCCTTCGAAGATTGTTATTCCCTCGCCTCTTGACGCCCTCATCCCCGACCACGTACAAGATCGAGACATGCAACAGCAGCCAACCTTGGCAACCGCAGGCACTCCCGCCGTTGAAACGTTTGATCTGGTTCGCCGTTTTCAGGATTTCGTGGCCGTCGACAGTATCAATCTCACCGTCAACCGTGGCAGTTTTTTCGGGTTTCTAGGACCGAACGGTGCAGGGAAGTCTACTACGATAAAAATGCTTACCGGCTTGCTCGCGCCCACCAGCGGCACCGTTCGCGTACTCGGTCGCGACATCGCCACCGAGCCGCTGGAGGTAAAGAGACGAATCGGAGTCGTGCCTGAAGACCTGAACCTGTTTGAAAGGCTGACGGGCGCCGAGATGCTTGCTTTCACCGGGCGAATGTACGGCCTGCAGAAAAGCGAAATTGCTGAACGCGCGCCCGAGCTCCTTGACCTCATGGAGCTGCGTGAGGAACCAAAGAAGTTGATTGTGGAGTATTCGCATGGGATGAAGAAAAAACTGTCCCTGGCATGTGCGTTAATCCATCGCCCTGAAATTCTGTTTCTCGACGAACCCTTTGAAGGCATCGATGC
>JALZOO010000462.1 GCA_030913905.1 Acidobacteriota bacterium | reverse complement strand
CACCTCACGGCCGGCCTTTATCTAAAGCAAGGTATGGATCGCGTCGCGCTGGTCTTTGCTCTGGACCAGTCAGGCAGCACGCGTGAGACCATTTCCCAACAGCGGCAGGCGGCATTAGCTCTATTCGAACGCTTCGGAGAGAGGTCCAGGATTGCTGTGCTCCGGTTTGCAGAGTCTCCTCAACTGATCGCGCCGTTTGGCAGAGACACGAGTGTTGCCAGTGGAGCCTTTATCTCGCCAGTCGTTCCTAATCAACACACCGCAATCTTCGATGCCGCCTTCGCGGCACTTAAGGCTTTTGAGGGTCTCGCTCCCGTTCGGTCTGAGCGCCGCATAGTGATTCTGATCAGCGATGGGCTCGACAATGCCAGCCGCACCAAGCCTGCATCAGTCTTCGCCACGGCCTTACAAAAGCGCGTTTCTTTCTACGTCATTCACCTGCCGTTGTTTGAACCACGCGATGGACGACTGGCGGTCCGTTCGCCGGCGAAAGGCTTTAAGGACCTGGCCGAGAAAACGGGTGGTAGATACTTCCTGGCAGGCGATGCAAGAACAGCTCTTGCAGCGCGTGGAGACGTTGATCTAACGCCCATCTTTCGGGCGATTGAAGACGACTTGAGGAGCCAGTATCTTCTCGGCTACTACCTTGCGGAGAACGCCAAGGATAGCCGCAAGCGTCGCTTTGAGATTAGCTTGCCGTCGGGTTTCGAGTATCAAATGAGGGGCTCCAGGTATTCACGCTCGCATGAGTTCTTCCTGAATGGGTCTCCCAGGCGCTGAGCTTTCTGCGAGAGACTAAAGCAGAACCGTGAGCGGCAGCGACCGGGTCCTATCACACCGCTTGGTCCTTTTACTATCGCGAGGTTCTGCCAGATTGAATAAAGCACCCGGTCGCTACCGCTCCCGGTTCTGTATTAAGTGTGACGTTCAAGTCAAGTTTCTCCGAAGCCGACTCGCTACGAAGCGTTCCCGCTGACTTGCTTCCCTCCTGCTGATTCGGTAAACAGTATCTTGAAAATCCAACGCAGTCTTATATTCAAATAATGTCTGAAAAACAGGACCTCGGTCTGCGGAGAATTCATCGCGCGCTTATCAGTGTCTCGGACAAAACGGGCGTAGTGGACTTCGCCCGAGCGCTGAAAACTTTTGATGTGGAGATTATCAGCACCGGTGGAACCGCCAAGACGTTGCGCGACGCCGGCATTGAAGTTCGCGACGTCTCAGACGTAACCGGATTTCCTGAAATGATGGATGGACGCGTGAAGACCCTCCATCCGAGGATTCATGGCGCGCTGCTAGGTATTCGCGACGATCCTGAACATCAAGCGGCGATGAAAGACAATGGGATCGAGCCCATCGATCTGGTCGTCGTGAATCTTTATCCATTCGAGCAAACGGTCTTGGAGGGAGGCGTGACTCTCGAAGAAGCTGTAGAGCAAATCGACATCGGCGGACCGGCGATGATTCGATCCGCGGCAAAAAACTGGACCGATGTCGCCGTTATTGTTTCAGGCGATTACTACCAGGCAATCATAGTCGAGATCAAGCAACACGGCGGTTCGCTATCCAGAACGACGAGGCTAAAACTCGCGCGTCAGGCCTTCGCACGCACGGCCAGTTACGACATGATGATCTCCAGTCATTTAACCTCATCACTGGTTGACATTGGCGACGGCGTCAGACAACGGCGAGGCTTCGGCGGAGGCGGAGGTATCGGTGGCGGAAGTTTTTCGTTCTCGGATATTGCGAAACGAATGAGCCAGGGCATGAAGGAGCTGATTGAACGTGGCGTCTTGATGTTACAAAAGAAATCCGATTTGCGTTATGGCGAAAACCCTCACCAGAAAGCGGCGTTGTACGAAGCGGGCTGGAGTGGCGGTGTGGCCAACGCAGAGTTGTTGTCAGGCAAGGAGATGTCCTTCAACAACTACGTCGACGCCGACGCTGCCTGGCAGTTAGTTTCGGATTTCGATGACCTGGGATGTGCCATCATCAAGCACACAAATCCTGCGGGTGTTGGTTTGGGAATCACGGCGGAAGATGCCTACCGAAAAGCACTGGCAACCGATCCGGTTTCCGCGTTTGGGGGCATCGTTGCTCTCAATCGAATCGTCGACGAAGCGGCCGCGCTAGCTGTAGTCGAGATATTCACTGAAGTAATTGTAGCTCCTGATTACCACGAGCGTGCGCTCGAGGTTCTGAAGACAAAGAAAAACCTACGCGTGCTTCGCGTAGATCAAAGGCAGCCTGAAGGTTTGGAATACAAACAGATTAGCGGCGGAATGTTGGTCCAAACTCGAGACACGCACAAACTCAAATGTGAAGATTTAAAGGTGGTTAGCAAACGCGCTCCCACGGAAGAAGAAATTCGCGCGTTGCTCTTCGCCTGGACCGTCTGCAAACATACGAAGTCGAATGCGATTGTTTATGCCCGCGAGGGACAAACAGTTGGCGTTGGCGCGGGCCAGATGTCGCGTGTGGATTCAGTGAAGCTCGGCGCCATGCGCGCGCAGTTGTCTGTCAAAGGATCTGTGCTCGCATCCGATGCCTTCTTCCCTTTTCGAGATGGGATTGATGAAGCGGCGAAACACGGCATCACTGCTGTGGTTCAACCAGGCGGCTCAATGCGCGACGCAGAAGTCATTGCCGCGGCCGACGAGCATGGCCTGGCGATGGTGTTCACTGGCATACGACACTTCAAGCACTAATTGCGCGCGTCTTCGCCTAAGGGTGTGCGGCTTGCCGCCACCAGTGCGGAAAGGCTTTGCCTTTCCGACGCAGCAGTCTGGGTCTTTTCAGTTTCGCGAGGCTCCGCCTCTCGAAACTGACAGCGAATACATCGCCCGCCCGGTAAGGCAAAGCCTTACCGCACGGAAGGCGGCAGAGCCGCTAGATCTTGCTCTTTCACCAGACTTTATTGATACTTCCATCCCTATGCTCAAAGACAAATCCGGAATCATCTTCGGTGTTGCGAACAAGCGCTCCATTGCCTGGGCCACAGCGCAGTCTCTACACGAAGCAGGCGCCCGACTCGCCTTCACTTATCAGGGCGATCGCCTTAAAGAGAACGTCGAAGGTTTGACCAATGAAGCGATGCCGGGTTCTCTGCTGCTGCCGTGCGACGTGACAAAACAGGACGAGGTGGACGCAACATTCAAAAGAGTTGGCGACGAGTTTGGCCGTCTCGACTTTCTGATTCACAGCATCGCCTTCGCACCGCGCGAAGCTCTTGGCGGCGAGTATCTCGACACCAGCCGCGAAGCGTTTCTTACGGCGCTCGAGATTAGCGCTTATTCCCTGGTTCAACTTTCGCGCGCGGCAATGCCACTCATGACTGAAGCTGGCAGCATCGTTTGCATGAGCTATTACGGCGCAGAGAAAGTTGTCGCCGGCTACAACGTCATGGGTGTGGCCAAAGCTGCACTCGAGGCCACCACGCGTTACCTGGCAAACGATCTGGGGCCGCGAAATATCCGCGTTAATGCAATCAGCGCGGGTCCTATTCAAACACTCTCGGCACGCGGGGTTGCCGATTTCAGTTCAATGCTGAAGCACGCCGCCGAGAAAGCGCCGCTGCGGCGGAATGTCGAGGCGCGCGAGGTTGGTAACACGGCGCTGTTCTTGTGCAGTTCAATGTCCTCGGCCATAACGGGTGAAGTCATCCACGTTGATTGCGGTTACAACATCATGGGGATTTGAGGGAAAGCGATGGCGGATCCAAACGAACCTGAGGAGCATAAACCGGGCACAACGCAAGACGAGCAACTCCTCGAGAGCCCGCAGCCCGATGAGTTTACGCATACAGACACCTGGCGTGTCTTCCGGATAATGGGTGAGTTCGTTACCGGCTTCGACGAGCTCGCAACTCTCAGCCGTGGCGTTTCCGTCTTTGGTTCGGCACGCACGCGCAGCGACGACCCCGATTACGCAGCCGCACAAGAGACTGCTGCATTGCTCGCACGAGCGGGTTTCGCAGTGATTACTGGTGGCGGTCCGGGCATCATGGAAGCAGCCAATCGAGGCGCTTTTGAAGCGGGCGGACTTTCAATTGGTTGTAATATCGAACTCCCGTTCGAGCAGAAGTCCAACGACTATCTCACCCTCAGTTTGAAGTTCAAATACTTCTTCGTGCGTAAAATGATGTTCGTCAAATACAGCCTGGGCTTCATCATTTTCCCCGGTGGCTTTGGCACGCTGGACGAACTGTTTGAAGCGCTCACGCTGATTCAAACGCAGAAGATTCGCAATTTTCCCGTAGTGCTTTATGGCTCCGCATACTGGAAGGGTTTGCTTGATTGGATTACGGAACAAGCGAAGAAGACCGGCAAGGTCACCGAACACGACTTGCAACTACTGAGTATTACTGATTCTCCAGCGGAGGTGGTGCGAATTATTGAAGCCAGCCAAAACTCTCTCCGTGAGGTTGAAAACGATCTAATCTCTGCCCAGCGCTCCGTCTCTTCAGAGGAACGCTAGACTCATCTACTGACACTATCGTCATCGACGCTGTCGTTGAGCCATTGAAGATAGGCGCTCGAACCCGCTGTTAGCGGAAACGCCACTATCTCGGGTGTGTCGTAGCTGTGAATCTCACGCACTGTTTTTTCCAACGATTCGAATTTAGAGGCAACGGTTTTCGCGATAATCAGTACCTCTTTCTGCCGTTCAATCTTCCCCTCCCAGCGATAGACTGATTGCATCTCCGGCAGAATTTGCACGCAGGCGGCGAGTCGCGCTTTTACAAGTGCATCCGCCAACCGCGTTGCTTCCTCTGCAGTCGGCGCCGTCATAAGAACTACGATTGCGTCCAACGCGTCGGCCATACCTAATCTCTTGAGAAACTGATTTTGCGGCGTTCAGTGCGGGTCACTCGTCGTTGTCTTCAGCATTTCCTCCGGTGAGCGGACTAGCATCGTCACCAAAGAAGGCCGTGTAGAGTTCCTGCGCGCGGTCGTAATCGCGTTCGTCAACCAAAACGGCAGCACCGAGTGCCGTTGAGGACAAAAGAGGCGAGAGGGCATCCGACCCGCCGGAGCGGACAACCGATCGAATCCCATTCTGACTCAACAGGTCGTTAACCATCTCGGCTTCCGGCGGCGAATTGAAATTGTGAAGGACGCGGAAGCTGGCCTCGCTGCCATCGTGCGCAGTGTTCGACGAATTCAATCTCTCGACTAGCTGCGCATTATCGTCAGGACATTGGGTGATACCCGGTTGATACTCAGATTCGCAGACAGGACAGAACATAGAAACCTCCGTGACCAGTGAATAGTGACAAGTGAAAAGTAAGCAGCTTTGTTCTGACTCGTCACTTGTTACTTGTAACTCGTTACTGCTCTTTCAAATGGTATTTCTTCAAAGTGAGTCATCTGCTTGAACGCGTGAAAGCGGTCATTGATCTCGTTCGTCGTAAGCTTCTCCACGCGCGCGGTGCCAAACTCTTCAACGTTGAACGACGCCATGACGGAGCCAAAAATCATGGCTCGTCTCATGGCCGCTTCGTCCAGCACTCGTTGGCTGGAGAGATAACCCATGAAGCCGCCGGCGAAGGTATCACCAGCGCCCGTGGGGTCGAATACTGACTCGAGCGGGTAGGCCGGAATAGCAAAGTAACTTTCGTTGGTAAACAACGCAGCCCCGTATTCGCCGCGTTTTACTATCAACGCTCGCGGCCCCCACGAAAGTATGGTACGCGCCGCTTTTATGAGATTGGGGATCTGAGTCAGCTGCCGCGCTTCCGCGTCGTTAATGATGACCACGTCGACGAGTTGAATCGTTTGCAGGAGAGATTCTCGCGTGTTGTCGATCCACAGGTTCATGGTATCCAAAGCTACCAGCTCGGCGTTTGGAATTTGTTCACGCACCTGGCGTTGCAGATCCGGCTGAATATTGCCGAGAAAAACCAGTCGCGAATTCTTCGACGCCTCCGACAATTTTGGCTTGAAGTCTGCGAAGACATTCAACTTCGTATCAAGCGTGTGTGCGACGTTGAGATCGAAATCGTAACGGCCATACCAGCGAAACGTCTCGCCATCGGGAACGTGTTCCAGATCGCTGGTGTCGATCTTGTGCTTATCGAAGACGCTTTGTTCGGCTGCGCTGAAGTCGCCGCCAACGACCCCGACAATCCGCACGTCAGTGTAATAACTTGCGGAGATTGAAAAATGAGACGCGGAACCACCCAGCATTTTATCAATCTTGCCAAAAGGTGTTTCGACAGCATCGAACGCTACAGAACCAACTACGAGTAGGGACATAGGTTAGTCTTCAGTCTTCAGTCTTCAGCTTTCTGCTTTCTGCTTTCTGCCTTTTGCCTTCTGGCTTACTGCTTGCTGCCTTCTGCTTTTATAGGTCCACCGAGCTTGTTCAGATCTGCTTCTGCCTGTTTACGAAAAGCACTGTTGGGATAGTCGGCAACCAGACGCGATAAATAAACTCGGGCATCCCCCTTGAGTTCGTCGGGCGTTTTATATTGCGTCTCTCGCTTTTCTTGCGCCAGCATGGCATCAGGCATTACGACCTTCGTCTTTTGCTTGCCACCAGTTTCCGCCAATCGAAGGCTACTTTCACCGGCTATGAAAAGCACCTCGTCCATTTTTGCGAACGTCGGATTCCCTGCGTCGATTTCCTCGCAGCGTTTGATTGCCGCCACATAGGCCTTTTTCAACTTGAAATAATGACGCGCAACTTCCAGGTTGTGCAGTGAATCCTTTTCCAGCTCACTGTCGCGGACAAGTGAAGGATCAGGTCCTGTCTTTGCCGCTCCCTGGCCAAATGCGGCGGGCGCAAACATCAGGGAGGCTATTGCCAAAACGGCGATTGCAAGCAGATTGGTTTTCATAAAACACCTCGTTAGTTAACAGACAACAACTGATTTGGATGCTACAAGTCTAGGCTGGCGCATACTTTTTGATTATCGCGTCCAGCTTTTTCTTCGTTGGTTCCGGCCAGAGATCGGGCGCCGTAAAGATCGCATTCTTCAGCGCCGAAGCGCATTTGCAGTTTCGCGGTTGGCCACTCGCCCGTTCGACCGCTTCTTTCATAATCAATTGAGCGTTTCGGACGTTCTTGTTCAAATATTCGACTACCGTATCGACGGTCACCACGTCATGGCCGGGATGCCAACAATCGTAATCGGTAACCAGCGCCAGCGTGGCGTAGCAAATTTCAGCTTCGCGCGCGAGCTTTGCCTCCTGAAGGTTTGTCATTCCAATCACGTCCATACCCCACGAGCGGTAAACGTTCGACTCAGCCACAGTGGAAAATGCCGGGCCTTCCATGCATAGGTAGGTACCCCCGCGATGAACCTTCACATCGGCAACCTTACACGAATTCTCGAGCACGTCACCCAGATCTTTGCAAACCGGGTGGGCAAGAGCCACATGGGCTACGATTCCTTCGCCGAAGAAAGTTGACTCTTTTGCACGCGCACGCGTCCTGTCAAAAAACTGATCGGGGATCACCATGTCCAGCGGCGCATACTGCTCCTGCAGCGAGCCCACTGCCGACGCTGAGAATATTCGCTCCACGCCCAACAGTTTCATGGCATAGATATTTGCGCGGAACGGAACCTCGGTTGGCGTGAAACGATGACCGCGCCCATGCCTCGGGAGAAATGCGACGCGTTCGTTTTCCAGAGTGCCGATGACAAAAGCATCTGACGGTGATCCAAACGGAGTGTCGACTGAAATCTCCTGAACGTCGTGCAGCTCCGGCATCTGGTACAACCCACTGCCGCCCATGATTCCGATGCTCACCTGTTCCATGGGCTTATTTGTTTTCCTTGCAGTTGTTCTCTTTGACAAAGGCAGCCAATGAGCCCTGACTGCGTTTTGCCAAGAGGTCATCCATGAACGCGTTCTTCGCTTTGGGTTGTTCAGCTACGATCGCCTCGTAAGAAGTCAGGGCGCTCTCGACACCTGCTTGTTGGACCGCGTCCTCATCCTGCGCCTTATCACGGTTACTTAACTTGTAAGCACCCATCCCGAATGTATATTGGCCGAATAGCTCGCTGCTGTATTTGTATTTCTTGTCAACCGAGAGAAGTAGCGAACAAGCCTTCACGCTGACTTTATCAGTGACTATCAGCCATTTCATGGCCATAGCCCGAACCTTCTTCGCGTCTTTGTCCAGAGGTTTTTGCTCCTGGAAGCGAGTCGCTTTGATGAACGTCTCAGGACTCACCTCGTCCGCCTGGGTTGAACCGAACCCCACAGGCGGCAATAGCAGCAACAAGATCAAGTAGCCAGTAATCGCAGACGATCTTTTCATAACTATTTTGTCTTCCTCGGGTCGATTGGAACCGCGTTAAGTTTTCCGCCATCGTCAACAATGCGACACACCGGCTCATCCGGATCGTGATAGAACAAACAAGCCCAACCTTCGCGCGCAGCTTGGGGTAGCAGCCGCTTCTTCGCCGCCAGCGTCTCAGTAGGAAAAAGATCGTATCCCATGATCCAGGCGAACCGAACGTGCGCTCTCATCGGCACTAGATCGGCAAACCCAAATAAGGTCCGGCCTCCAGCATCGAGTCGCCAACACTGCATTGACCGGTTGTGTCCGGCCACCGTCTGCATTCGCAGACCAGGCACTACTTCATAATCAGCGTCCTTCAATTCCAATTGCCCGCTGTCGGTCATCGGCCGCCAGTTGTCCGGCAAATAGCTGGCCCGATCTCGTTCACCGGCCGTTTCAGCATGTTCGATTTCAGCTCGAGAGATGAAATAACGCGCGTTGGGAAACGAGGGCACGGCATGCCCTCCTGCATCGAGCGAAGTATTTCCGCCGGCATGGTCGAAGTGGAGATGCGTATTGATGACGATTGTTATCTGCTCCGGCGTAACGCCGGCGATGGAATTTAAGGATTGTGCCAACGATTTTTGGCGCGTGATCCCATACATCTGAGTGTGTTTATCCGACCACTTTTCGCCGATTCCAGTTTCAATCAGGATCCGCTCCCGACCCGACTCGATGAACACGCAGTTCATGTTCATCCGAATACGATTTTCATCGTCAGGCGGACAAACCTTCGACCATAGCGTTCGTGGCACAACGCCAAACATCGCGCCTCCATCGAGGCGAAATTCAGTATCAGGAACAATCTCTACGCGGTAATCACCGAACTGCATTCGTATAATCCAGCGATTACTTCTTCGGCTTCTCAGCAGGTTCGACCGGTTGCGCGTGGTCTTCCGGCAGCACCATTCCAGGTGGAAGTCCGGGCATCTGCGGCTGCTCAGGCATCTTCACCTGGAAATTCTCGGCAACCGTAACATGCGAACGCTTCACAATCTCGTCCAATACCTTCTTCTGTTTCTCCTGCTCGACGGCGGCGCGAGCCTTGTCGCGAGGCTTCTGCGGAGACGCGAAAGGATTGGCAGCGTCGCCGCCCTCTGCGATCAAGATGTGACGGGCGTGCACCTGCTCTTGCGGTTTTCCATCCTTGGTTTCCGTCTTCCGCTCGTCGACCTTGATAATGTGATACCCAAAGCTCGACTCAACCAGGTCACTTATTTCACCCGGCTTCAACTTGAATGCTGCCTGTTCAAATTCAGGCACCATCGCGCCCGGACCAAACCAACCTAGATCGCCGCCCTTCTCTTTGCTTCCCGGATCGGTAGAAAATTCCTTTGCCAACTTCGCAAAATCCTCGCCGGCGCGCACGCGTTTGAGTACTTCCTCGGCTTTAGCGCGGTTCTGCTTGGCATCCAATTCCGGGTGCTGGGCCAGGTAAGCGTCGATCTCCTGATCGGTAGCCTTCATCTTGTCGGCCAACTGCTCCTGCGCATAAGTCTGGGCGAGAATACGAGACTGCTCGAGCGCTACCTGTAACTGGACTGGCCTTTGTTTATCCATTCCCGCGGCGAGCCCTCTGCTCTCACCAATCAGGACCTGGCCTAGTTGACGCTTCACCTGCTTCAGTTGTTCTTCAGGAATCTGACCACTGGCTAGCTGTGGGTTCTTAGCCTTCGCGTCGTTTATGAATTGATCGAACTTTGCCTGATTTCCGGGTTGTTTGAAAAACTCATCGACCTCTTGCTCAGTGATATTCGGACCAGTGGCACCCGGCGTTTGTGATTTGAAGTAGTTTTCCGCGATAACTACAGAGCGAACCAAATCGAGCTGGCGCTTAACTTCCGGCTTATCCGCAATTCCCTTTGCTCGCGCTTCTTCGGCAACTGCCAGGAGCTTCTTCAGATCTTCAGCGAATCCTTTGCGCGCCGCCTCGTCTGAAGCCAGACGACTACGAAACTGCGGCTGCTGATCCTCCGCGATCAGGGCCATGTCTTCGGCTGTGAGATTGACGGCTTCGGTACGTCTCGCTTTCACTTGCCAGAAGATCAGTCCCCCGGCGAACAATACGGCGATGGCTGCCGCAATTAACGCTTTATTAGATGAAGTCAAAATAGTATTTCCTTTCTAGATATAAACCTACTGGTGCTGCACTAATTCGAGCAGCACTCCATTAGCTGAGGAGGGATGCACAAACGCAACCAAACAACCGCCCGCGCCTACTCGTGGAGTTTCATCGATCAGTCGAGTCCCCTTCTCTTTTAGTCTGGCAAGTTCAGCCTGAATATCCGTAACTCTAATCGCAACGTGATGAATTCCCGGCCCTCGTTTCTGCAAAAACCTTCCCACCGGCGAATCCTGGTTCAATGGCTCGAGGAGTTCTATATGCGTGTCACCAATCGGCAACATCGCAATGCGCACACCCTGTTCGGTCACTTCTTCCGTCGACTCGATTTCCAATCCGAGCGCGTCACGCCAGAGGGTGAGCGCTTCATCGATCTGCCGCGTTGCAATTCCAATGTGATCGACCTTCATAACAGTCCTGGAGTCTAGAGTCTGGAGTCTCGAGTCACTTTACTGGCTACTGGAAAGTCTAGACTGGAGACCCATAAACATCTGGATCTAGAGTCCGGAGTCTGAAGTCCCTTGACTGGCGACTGGAGACTCTTTACTGGAGACTCCGCTTAAGAGCTCTTCTACCGCAGAATACGGGTCTCGCTGCCGACTCGCAACTTCACCGGCCAAACGGTCAAGCTTTTCGGATGCGGAATTCGACTCCAGGGTTTGCAGAACCAGCCGTTCGCGCAGCAATTCCAATATCCGCCAGCGAGCTATTGCATGTCGACGGCCGTCAGTGCCCTCGGCCTTCAAATGGAATTGTTGATAGCTCTCAATTGCCGCGGCAAGTTCCTTAATGCCCTTACTTTCGGTGGCCACGGTCTTAATAATCGGTGGTTCCCAGGCGTCTTCGCGCGCCGCCAGAGACAACAGCGCCTCCAGTTCCTTCTCGGTAGAGTTCACACCATCGCGGTCGGCCTTGTTAATTACAAAGATATCGCCAATTTCCATGATGCCGGCCTTGATCGCTTGAATGTCATCACCCATTCCCGGCACAAGTACCACCACCGAAATATCCGCGGCCTTTACCACTTCAACTTCGTCCTGGCCAACCCCTACGGTTTCAATAATGATCTTGGCATACCCCGCAGCATCGAGAATCGAAACAGCATCTACCGTCGAGCGGGCAAGTCCGCCGAGATTTCCGCGCGTGGCCATCGAACGTATGAAAACACCGGCGTCGAGTCCCAGCATTTGCATTCGTATGCGGTCGCCAAGTATTGCACCGCCTGAGAACGGACTCGAAGGATCAACGGCAATGATTCCGACGCGCTCACCTTGTTGCCGGTAGAGTAAAGCGAGCTTGTCGACCAGCGACGACTTCCCCGCACCGGGCGCGCCGGTAATTCCAATCACCAGCCCACGGCCAGTCAAAGGAAATATCTTCTTCATCAGTTGCGACGCGTCTTTTGGAAAATCTTCGACTTTGGAAATGGCACGGGCTACCGCGCGAGGTTCACCTGCTGCCACGCGTTCGACTAGTGAAGCATTGTTGTTGTTAATCGCAGAAGTCACCGGCTAAACAACCTGCTGCAAGATTTCACGCGCAATGATGAGCCGCTGGATCTCAGAAGTCCCTTCCCCGATCGTGCAAAGTTTGGAATCCCGCCAGTATTTTTCGGGCGGGTAATCTTTCGTGTATCCATAACCCCCATGCACCTGAATCGCTTCTTCACAAACCTTGACACTAATCTCCGAAGCAAACAGCTTGGCCATTGATGATTCCCGGGTGGTCTTCATCCCCGAATCTTTCATCCATGCAGCGCGATACATCAGTAGTCGCGCAGCATCGATCTGTGTGGCCATGTCCGCCAACTTAAACTGAATCGCCTGGAACTCTGAGATTGGTTTGCCAAACTGCTGACGTTCTTTGGAGTAACGCACCGCCGATTCATAAGCGCCCTGCGCGATGCCCACCGCCAGAGCGGCGATTGAAATGCGGCCGCCATCCAAAATCTCCATTGCATTGACGAATCCCTGACCCTCTTCACCCAGGAGGTTCTCGTCAGGAACGTAACAATCTTCAAAAACAACGCTGGCTGTTTCAGAGGCACGCAGCCCGAGTTTGTTTTCCTTCTTGGAAGGTGCGAAGCCTTTCGTCCCCTTTTCGAAAATGAATGCAGATATGCCTTTGCTCTTTTTGGACCGGTCCGTTACGGCCACCGCCACACAGGTGTCAGCATGGATCGCGTGCGTAATAAAGTTCTTGGAGCCGTTTACGATCCAACCGCCATTATGGCGCGCGGCCATCGTACGAGTTCCCGACGCATCTGAACCTGCGCCGGGCTCGGTAAGGCCCCAGGCCCCGAGATGTTCTCCGCTGGCCAGTGGCGTCAAATACTTTTGTCTCTGCGCCTCAGTTCCAAATTGGAAGATATGGTTGGCACAAAGCGAGTTGTGTGCGGCGACAGATATTCCGACTGAGCCGTCCACGCGCGAAAGCTCTTCGATGATCGTTGCATACTCGACATAGCCCATCCCCGCGCCGCCATACTCCTCAGGAAAAAGCACGCCGGTTAATCCAAGTTCAGCGAGTTTCGGTTGAAGTTCTATGGGAAAGTGCTGCGATTCGTCCCATTCCATCACGTGCGGCCCAATCTCCGCTTCGGCAAACTCGCGCACGCTGT
>JALZOO010000460.1 GCA_030913905.1 Acidobacteriota bacterium | reverse complement strand
TGGACCCTTGAGTTGGAGAATGCGGACGTTGTTATCAATCTTGCCGGACAGAGTGTCAATTGCCGATACACGCTCGAGAATCGTCGAATCATCATGGATTCGCGCTTGAAATCGACTCAGATTTTGGGCGAGGCAATCTCGCAGTGCGTCAACCCACCGCGCCTTTGGCTTCAGGCTAGTACTGCAACTATTTACGCTCATCGCTATGACGCGCCGAATGATGAAGCGACCGGAATAGTCGGTGGTTTGGAGCCGAATGCGCCGGACACTTGGCGATTCAGCATCGACGTGGCTACAAATTGGGAACGTGTCGCCAATGAGGCCGTCACCCCTTTAACGCGCAGGGTGCTTTTGCGCTCAGCAATTATCATGAGCCCGTCGGCGGGCGGACCATTCGACCTATTGTTGCGATTGGTGCGGTTTGGGCTCGGCGGTGCTGTGGGAGACGGAAAACAATATGTCTCTTGGGTTCATGATGAAGACTTCGTCCGCGCCGTTCGCTGGCTCATCGAACACGACGAACTCGATGGAGCAGTTAATGTGGCCGCGCCTAACCCAGTGACCAATACTGAATTTATGTCTTCCCTAAGATCGGCATGGGGAATACCCTTCGGTCTTCCCGCTCCCGAGTGGTTGCTGGAAATTGGCGCGTTCATGTTGCGAAGTGAGAGTGAGCTGGCACTCAAAAGCCGACGCGTCGTGCCTACCCGACTGCTCGACAGCGGATTCACTTTTAAATATCCGACCTGGCCTGAAGCAGCTACCGACTTGTGTGCCAGATGGCGCTTGGGTGCCTGAAAGAGCGTCATAACTTCAGGGATTCATCAGAAGACGAGTGGCCGAAACAACTTACGACAACAGAGGACTACTGGAGGCGTTGATGGGCGATGGCCGCCCTCTGCTTATCTTCGCCGGTTTAGGCCTGGTCCTCTTTGGGGGCTTCGCACTTTTTCTTTCCGCGAGCAAGCAGTTTCTGCCCCACGATGTTCAGTACCTGGGAATCACCGCAGAGGAACTTTGCCGCATCAGCGACTGCCGTGTTGTCTACTTCATGTTTCACGATCGGGTGGCCTTTGGAGGTGCGCTCATCGCGATTGGGTCACTCTACATGTGGATGACGGAGTTTCCTCTGCGGCAAGGACGCGCATGGGTGTGGTGGACGTTCATTATTAGCGGCGCCCTGGGTTTCAGTAGTTTTCTTGCCTATCTAGGTTATGGCTATCTTGACACGTGGCACGGCGTAGGAACGCTCTTGCTGCTGCCGTTGTTCATTGTAGGCTTGACCAGATCCTACTCTTTACTCAAACCACCGAAGGGCATCAGGTCGTTAGTTCAGCCCGGCGTCAAAGTGTCGTGGCTTTCAAGATATGGACTAGGTCGTGGGCTTCTACTCGCGACTGCGTCAGGCATGATTGCCGGGGGGCTGACGGTGATGATAGTTGGAATGACCACCGTGTTTGTTCCACAGGACTTGAGTTTCATGTCGCTCCAGCCAGCCCAGCTGCACGCGATCAGCGAACGGCTGGTTCCTTTGATTGCTCATGATCGCGCGGGCTTTGGCGGCGCGATTTGCGCGACCGGAATCACAGTCCTTTTTTGTGTTTGGTGTGCAAGGCCTTCGAAGAGCTTGTGGCAGGTCTTGTTGTTTTCCGGACTCGTGGGATTCGCCGCGGCTCTCGGCGTGCATCCGGCGGTGGGTTACACCGATCTGTTCCACCTCGCTCCAGCCATTGTCGGTGCGGTGATGTTTCTCATTGGGCTTGTTCTTTGTTACAAGCCGACGCACTCGCCAGGAAGCATAGCGAATTAAACTAGTCGCCCAATTTACATCTGTCGCTTGATGATCACGCTGGCGAGTCGTTCAGCAACGAGAGGATCGATTGCTTTTAGTTTTTCCTGTTGCTCCATTGCTTTGGCGGTGTTGCCGAGCATTAGGTTGCTGATAGCGTAGTTGAAATAGTAGGAAGGTTCCTGCGGCGACAGGGTAATCGCTTTTTCGTGAAGCGGAATGGCTTCTTTGGCGCGGCCGCCTTTGGATAGCGTGACTGCCAGACCATCGTAGGCGAGAGCATAAGTTGGATTGCCCT
>JALZOO010000438.1 GCA_030913905.1 Acidobacteriota bacterium | reverse complement strand
CTTGTCGCGTCTGCGTCATGACAACGCAGGCGACGGGGGTTTGCCGGTGGCGGTTATCTCAAGACAAGCTGCCCAGCGTCTCTTTTCGGGTTCAACTCTGAAGGATCTTGAAACCGCAGCGGCCAACAAGAACATTACGGCCGTTAACAAGACGCTAGTCAACGTTTCCCTTTCCACCGACCTCATTCGACGCGAAGTGCCCGCATACAATGTCATCGGCATTCTTCCCGGCGCCGACCCAGCCCTTAAGAACGAAGCAATAGTCATCGGCGCTCACTACGATCATCTTGGACTCGGCGGCGAAGGCAGCCTGGCTCCGAAAGAAGGCGAGATTCATCATGGCGCTGACGACAACGCGTCTGGAACGGCCGGTGTGCTGGAACTCGCGCGCTTGTTGGCAACACAAAAGCCCAGGCCGCGTCGCACGCTTGTCTTCATTGCTTTCAGCGGCGAAGAGGAGGGCCTGCTCGGTTCAAACTACTACGTGAATCATCCGGTGGTGCCGCTGGCCAATACCATTGCCATGATCAATATGGACATGATTGGAAGAATGAAGAACCGGAGCCTGTCGATCGGCGGCGTTGGCACGGCTGCTGAATGGCGACCGATGATTGAGGCGGCAAGTCTCTTGCAGAGCATAACAGTCACAGCGGGCGCCACAACGGCGTCGCCCGCTCGCACCAGCTATCCGATGGTAGTCGCGGCAAATGGAAAAACTATCGTGAGCAGCGATTCCGCGAAACAGTTTCAACTGACGCTAAACGAAGACGGTTTCGGCCCGAGTGATCATTCGTCGTTCTACGCCAAACAGATTCCGGTCCTCTTCTTTTGGACCGGGACGCACGAGGATTATCACAAGCCTTCTGACACGCCAGACAAGATCAACTACGACGACGAGGTACGGATACTTAGTCTTGTGAAACGATTGATCGAAGACATCGACCGCAGCGACAAGCGTCCCCAGTACACGGCCGCAAAAACGGGATCGACCGGGCGCTCGATGGGTTTCCGCGTTTACCTCGGCACGATTCCGAATTATGCGGATTCCAACGACGGGCTATTGCTCGACGGTGTGCGGGATGAATCGCCGGCGGCAAAAGCCGGCCTCAAAGCAGGCGATAAGATTGTGAAACTTGCCGGCCGCGACGTGCGAAATGTCTACGATTACACGGCTGCGCTGGGAGAGATGAAAGCCGAACAGGAGTATGAAGTTGAGATCATGCGCGGCAGCGAGCGTCTGGGCCTGAAGATCACGCCAACCCGGAGATAGTGAAAAGGGACAAGGGGAGGTGACAAAGGGAAACTAATTCCCTTGCCGCTTCCCCTTGTCCCATTACTTCCTAACGTTGTTACCAGCGAGGCTCGCGGTCGTAACCGCCACGGTCCCCACCGCCACCACCGCCGCCGTAGCCGCCGCGTCCACCGCCGCCGCCGCCGTAGCCACCGCGTCCACCGCCGCCGCCACCACGACCGCCACGATCTTCTCGTGGTTTAGCTTCATTGACCGTCAAATTCCGACCGCCAAAGTCTTTGCCATTAAACTGTTCGATAGCCGCCGCCGCTTCTTCCGGAGTTGCCATTTCGACAAAAGCAAATCCGCGCGAACGGCCCGTGTCACGATCTTCGATTACCGAAGCCGATTCCACAGTACCCGCTGCCGCGAACGCATCTTTCAGTTCCTCGCTCGTAGTACGGAACGAGAGGTTTCCCACATAGAGTTTGGTACCCATATCTGTTTTATCCTTTAGGTCGAATGAAGCGCGGGTAAAAACAAAATCGCAGATTCAAGCGGGAGATCCTTGACCTGTTCAGGCGAAACGCGACGAACCCGGTGCTCTAAACTTCGAGAGCGGCTTCTAACAAGTTAACAATTGCCTCACTCTCTCCTCAGCCGAACGTTGTCGCTTCACGGTCACGGACAGGCGCAGTCAACCACTGATGCGCGAGAGCAGGAACTTAGCGGGGGTAAGTATGCCTCAGGGGGCGAGGAGAGTTCAAGCTTTCGGGCCAGCGTTTGGCTTTGTTGTTCCAGTCGGTACCGGTCACCTGACAGGGGGTCAGTGATGCCGTGTGGTGGGAAAATCCTTATTTTGATAGCATCCCGCTCAATGGATGGACCTGCAAGATATGTGGCATGGATTAACACTCATTTGGGCTTTAACCCCAGGGGCGCAGCTAATTCGAATGCGCTTTCCCAATACGTTCTCAATGACCTTCGAGTAAGTTCACCTAGGGCGATAAATCGCCTAATTGACGCGGGCACCTTGGTGCCCATTAAAAACGCAGATGTTGCTGTGGGTGCAGCTGGCTTAACAGTCCGCAATATTGACCTTGTATTGCGAGAGAGGGATGCCCCGCTGAGTGTTCAGCTCTCCGTGGAGAATAAAACCATCATGACCGCCCACGGAAAAGCACGGAAGAACCGGTATGGAGATATCATTGCCTATTCCAATCATATGCATAACCATCGAGCTGATTGTATTGTGGGGGCGACGGTAGTCATTAACACGTCCGAAGCCTACGAAAATCCGGACTCGTTTGCGCGTGGTCTTACTCGACCGAAATTCAACATGGAAAAGGTCGTGAAGGATACCATTAGGATTTTCGAAAGTATTCCTCAGCGGGAAACCCCAAACGACCCGACGGAGTTGCCAGAGGCGCTAGCTATCATTCTGGTGAACTATGACGGAGTGAATCCCGCAACCCTAGTGGAAGGAACCCCGGATATATCGAGCCCCTCGAATTACGAAAACTTCATCCGGCGGCTTGCAGAGAGATACCTGGATCGGTTTTGCCAGTAATTTCTAAGACGCTTTCTGCGTCGCTGAAAAGGCCTGACAGGTGTTTGTCTAATCTACGTCTAGCAATTTCGATGTACTCACCTTGCAGTTCAACGCCTATAGAATTCCTGCCGCTTTTCGCACTGGCTAGTAGGGTCGTGCCGGTTCCCATAAACGGATCTAAAACCGTATCGCCGGTGAAGGAAAACATCCTCACTAATCGATGCGCCAGCTTTTCGGGAAAGGGCGCGGGATGCTCACGAGTAGATTCGCCGGGAAGTGTCCAAATCTGCTGAAACCATGCCGCGTGCTCTTCTTTGGTAAGGCGAGATGTATCGCGTTGCTCTATCGTAGGTTGACGATACCCACCGGGTTTCCTTAGCATCAAAATGAACTCAGCGTCATTTTTTATGATGGCGTTAGGCTCGTAAGGTTTCCCTAGGAAGGACGATCCATTTTCAACCTCATAGTTGGCGTTTGAAATCTTGTGCCAGATTATTGGGGTTAGATTGTCGAAGCCGATGCGCCGCGCCCTCACTACGATATCAGCGTGCATCGGCATAACAACGTGCCTACCATGTTTGCGTCGCGAGAGGCAAACATCGCCGACCACACAGACCACGCGACCCCCCGGAACGAGGACTCGAAGGCAATGTTCCCAAACCTTGTCCAGTTCATCGTGGAAGGTGTCGTAGTCGGCAATATGACCCATCTGACGCTCGTTCTCGCGGTAGCGTTTCAGGGTCCAGTACGGCGGGGACGTGACGACCAAATGCACTGATGCGTCTGGAATCCAATCC
>JALZOO010000418.1 GCA_030913905.1 Acidobacteriota bacterium | reverse complement strand
CACCGGAACCATGGCGACGGTTTGTCCGCGTGCTCACGAACCCCGAGCCTAGCCGTCGACCGCAGAGCATGACTGAGGTGATTGAACTGCTGCAGCGAGTGGGGACGGAACCTGCAGTCCTGGCCGGTGTTTCGGCTGCATTACTCGACGCCGCAAAGCAAGGAGACGATGACGCCATGGTTGAAGTTCTTAAGGCGGCCGAGGCATCGCCTGAGGACGAAGAGTTTTTTATCGATGAACTTGCCCAGATCGATGGAAACGGACTAGATCGCTTCGTGAGTGAGTATCCCGCGGATGCTCGAAGGTTGGTACGTTTGATGGAGAAGCATTTCTCGACTATACCGTGGGGTAATCGAGATTTTAACTATCTGAATGTGCCTCTTCATTGGTTGCAACGAGTCGCGCAGGCTGCAGCGAATGCCGGCGAGTTTGATCTACTGGAGGACGCGTGCGAATCCCTCTTTCGACTGGAGCCGCCTTCTGATCGCTGGACGCAAGCTGATAGAAGTCGCGCATGGTTGGAGTCGCTTGAGGGTCCTGTTGCATCTCGCGTCGCTCAGGTCTTGCGTGATCATGATGAGGCAGCCCGATATTACGGCAACCTACGAAACGCACGAGACCCGAAGATCCGCGCCGTGCTACGCGAAGCAGCTGGCAGAAAAGATTAAAACTCTCAGCGCCGATCTAGCTTGACGCTAAGTGGCGCTGAAGTTTCCTCGGCCAGTATTTGCATTCATCAACCGAAAAGATCGATACATGTCCATGGTGAGGAGTTCGGAAATGATGTTATTGGAAGTCCCAGAATAGCGAGCCAGACTCCGGGTGTGGGTTTCTCCGCTAACTGCTGAAAGACTTGTTTTGTTCGCCTTCAGTATCGATGCGCTCGGCTTTGATTTCTAGTCCGGCACTTGAACTTCTTGATTCGCTTGATTGCTTTGCTGCTCTTGCGCGCAACACCTTGCCAGCGGTCCGAGCAATCTTCTTCCGTGCTTCTTCTGCTTTTTCGCTTTCGACTACTTCTCTCTTAAGGACTTCACTCGTCAGCACAGATTTGATTTGCTCGAGATCAATCCTTACATCGGGCGATATGCGTCTCAGCTCACGTCGCAGGACTTCGAGGACTGGATTGCTAACGACCAAAGCTCCCATGAAGAATCGACTCAAGGCTTGTTGCTGCGTGTGAAACTCGCCCAGCGCTGACTTCATCAACCCTTCTCTCGACAAGTTGTACAGTAGCTCCAAGTCACTGGACTTTTTCGGGCTAAGGGTGGAGAAATCGATTTCCAGCACTAACTCCGAAACGATAGGTTTGGCAAAGGTAACTTTGTAGATGCGCCAGATTTCCGCGTTGGTGAGAAGTACCCAATCGGTGCCTTGATTTGCTGAGTAATCGACTGCCTGTTTCGTGTAGGAATCTTTTAGATCCAAGCCAATGGCTTTGACTTCGATGAGGTATTCGAATGCCCCGGCAATTTTGATCGCCAGATCACACCACGTTCCGCGAATAGAACATTCAGAAGTGATTTCGGAATATTTGTCGTAGCCAAACACTTCCGACAACATATCGGTAACGATGATGACGGTATCTGATTCGTTGGCATCACGAGACTTTGCCGAAGCGATAATCGGCTGAAAACGTTTAATGGCTGACGACAATCTGGCGGCTACTTTGCTGGGAACCTGCGGCACGATAAGGACCTCCTGAGGTGGACGGTGTTGAGATGCAGGGCTTATATCACCGAAGGTGAGGCGATGTAAACATGGTGCTGCGCAGGCTGACTAAGAAATCATTATTGCGTGTTGTCGTAACAAACTTGGGTGCTTAAGGCCGCTAAGTATTTCGGGTTTCAATCGGTGTAATCGGCGTAATCTGCGGATACGATTTGCGCTTCGCCGCCGACAAGGAGTTTATGATAGTGTGCGGTGGTTTCAACTCGGACAATCGCGGACGTGGCATATGCAACAACGTGAAACTCACAATTTGCTGACTGGGGCGGTCGCGTGCCTCGCGTTGATAGCGGTTTGCTTAATGACATGGTCCCCTTGGTCCATCGCA
>JALZOO010000396.1 GCA_030913905.1 Acidobacteriota bacterium | reverse complement strand
GCGGGCCTGACTGCCAGAAACTTCCAGAGCACGGTGTTGCCCTGGCTGACTGTGACCCAGACCTGTCCCGCGTCGCCCTTGTTTGCGGTAGCCTGCTGAACGTAAGGAATGCCGCAGATAGGGTTATGCGCCACCGCACCCCGTGGCGCGCGTCCTTCAAAACGAACGATCGACCCCCGAACCAGGTTCACGCCCACAATCTCATGCGGCGCGCCGGCAGCGAGTGGGAGCAACTCCACCGAGATGGTTCGTTCACTGCGACCGTCGGGCGACTCGATGTCGACAATGGGGGGCATCGCCGGCGACGGTTGGAGCTGCCGTTCGCGAATGGCCGCACCAAAGTTCCCGTCCTTCTCGAGAATCTTTACGGCCGCCTCAAACTCTCCTCTGCCCGGCAACGGTTGAAAACCCGATTCCGAAACTTTGACGCGCCTGGGCTGACTAAGACTGCCATCGACGAAGATCGTTCGGTTATTGGTGTAGTCAAAGAACGTCGCCCGGTAATGATCGGGCGGCGGCGCAGGCCGGGCAGGTTTGACCTCTACCTCAGGCTCAACCAACTCGAAGGTAAGCATTCGACTTCGGGCCCTGCCAAGAAACTCTCGGACTGAAGCGTGATCGGCCAGAGCCCGCGACACGGTTTCGATTCTCCCGATGTCCGGACCTCGCGGTTCGATCTTCAGCTTCAATTCGTCTTGCGTAGCGACCGCGAGCGCTTTTTGTGGCCGAGCGGCCTTTCTTGCTCTTTTCTTCATGGGTTTACTCCTTGAACTCTGGAGGGTTTTGAGGGTTAGCTAAGGTGAAAAGACATTTGCGCCTCCTTTGAGGATCGACTAGTGAATTGCGGATCCGGCGCTGCCACTGCCTATGCTGAATCAATCGGCTGGAGCGAGAAGGGTGCGGCGGTTGAGTCGCAGGCTCAGAGGACCAGCCTACAAAGAGAGTTTCGAGTTTCGAGTTCCGGGTTTCGAGTTTAAGAGGGAACTCGTTTCAAGACCGGGTTCTGCGAGGTGGGCGAATCATATGAGAAGGGTTGGAACGGAGTCAATACCAGAAGCGACCGATTTGCCGGTCAAGTCTTACGGAGTGCGGCGTCGAGCCGCTTTGGTAGCACTTCAATCTTCATGCCACTTTGGTCGCTTCAGACCAGAAGCGGTAGCGACTGGTACCGGGTTACGCACGCGCTCGGATTGGAGTAACAAAGCGGCGTCGAGCCGCCGCACTCCAAATCAAGACCAACCGGTTGCCTACACGCTCATGATCTCGTGTTCTTTCGATTTTGCCTGGTCGTCGATCTTGCCGATGAAGGTGTTGGTGAGTTTCTGCACTTCCTCGAGGCCGTCGCGTTCGTTGTCTTCGGAAATCTGTTTGTCTTTCAGCATCTTCTTCAACCGCTCGTTCGCGTCGCGACGTATGTTGCGTGCTGCTGTGCGGTGATCTTCCGCAATCTCATGAACCTGCTTGGCGAGCTGTTTACGTCGCTCTTCGGTCAAGGGTGGGATAGGAATGCGCACCAGTTTGCCGTCGTTGGAAGGGTTCAGGCCGAGATCGGCTGCGCGTATTGCCTTCTCGACGGCCGCGACCTGCGTCTGGTCCCAGGGCTGGACCGTCAGCATCTGCGGCTCCGGCGCATGCACTGAAGCCAATTGGCTGAGAGGTGTCATCGTGCCGTAGTAGTCGACCATTACGGAGTCCAGCAGACTAACCGCCGCACGTCCGGTACGTATGGTCGCCAACTTCCGCCGGAAATCCTCGATGACCGTTTCCATACGGGGCTTCGTATCTTTGATAACGTCTTTTTCGCTCATGTGTGTGCTCCACCACCCCAAGCGGGCTGCCCACCTGGGGACCCCGGTCCGAATAATTGGGCGTCCGGTATCAATGACCCGGCGATTCGGAAACTGAAATACTTAGTTTACTTTGATAGGCAAACAAGCGTACCGACACCGGCTTCACCGGAAACCACGCGCATGATGTTGCCGCGCTGTCGCATATTGAAAACTATGATCGGCAAATTGTTGTCCATGCACAATGAAATCGCCGAAGCGTCCATCACTTTCAGCTGTCGCTCAAGCACTTCCTGGTAGGTGATGCAATCGTAGCGAGTGGCCGTTGAATCCAGCATTGGGTCGGCCGAATAGACGCCTTCCACTTTGGTTGCCTTGAGAATAATGTCGGCTTTGATCTCCAGCGCACGAAGCGCGGCGGCCGAGTCTGTCGTGAAATATGGATTGCCGGTGCCGGCAGCGAAGAGAACCACTCGCCCCTTTTCCAAATGGCGGACGGCGCGCCTGCGGATAAATGGCTCCGCCAGTTGCGGGATGTCGATCGCGGACATAACACGCGTATGAACATCCAGTTTTTCCAGCGCGTCCTGGAGCACGACTGCATTCATGACGGTCGCCAGCATACCGATGTAGTCGGCTGCCGAGCGATCCATGTTTCCCGCACTCTTTGAAACACCTCGAAAGATATTTCCGCCACCAACTACAACGGCAACCTCAACGCCAAGGCCATGAACAGCTTTCAGCTCCTCGGCAACGTGACGGGCTACGTCAACGTCAATGCCGTAGTTTTGCTCGCCCATCAGCGCTTCGCCGGAAATTTTCAACAAGACGCGGCGATACGCTTGTGGAGCTTTACCGGGGTTTGATGGTTCGGCGGTCATGGGCGGTTCTACTTATTTATCGTTCTGAAGCTTATCAGGAGGAAGCTTCAAACTTGCTACGACGGCAAACTAAAGTTTGAACTCTGAACTGCTGCTTTGAACTCTGGATCTAACTTACCAGCGACGCTACTTCGCCGCCGAAATCATCGTCACGCCGCTCGAGTCCTTCACCCATCTTATAGCGCGTGAAGCGGCGAATTGTAATCTTCTCGCCCGTTTTTGCCACTTTTTCGGTAACCAGCTCGGCGACAGTTTTAGCTGGATCTTTGACGAACGGTTGATCCAGCAAGACCGACTCTTCATAGAATTTGTTGAGGCGTCCCTCAACGATCT
>JALZOO010000390.1 GCA_030913905.1 Acidobacteriota bacterium | reverse complement strand
GAATCAAACTAAGTCCCGAACGCCTCCGGTGAACGCGTGATTGAGGAGATCCAGAGAGGGTAAAGCTTACGTTCTGACTGTCGTAACCGAGAAGGTGACGGGAATTTCATTGAAAGGAATCGAGGGAGATGTCGCAAAAGATGACAGCGGAGGTAGTTCACGAATTTGGCGCAACGGTGAGAATCGATAAAGTTCCAATTCCCACGCCACAGTACAAGGACTCCGACGTTTCGCGGTTGCGCTTTATCCGGCAAGCAAAGAGCCTTGGCTACACGCTCGGCGAGATTACCAGGATTTTTCACGAAAGCAGCCGGGGTAACTCCCCGTGCCCAATGGTTAGGCAGATCATCGCAGCTCGGATCGAGGAGAACGGGCTCAGGCTGAACGAACTCGCGGCGCTGCAGCAGCGAATGGAGCTTGCGCTAGGCGAGTGGTCGAAGCTGCCCGACGGGATGCCCGATGGTGAGAGCGTTTGCTATCTCATTGAGTCTGCGGCTCATGTGTGAAACGACTTGACTTGTCACTAACGCACACGCTCTAGACTTTGCCTTCATCCTTAAGACCGGAAAAGAGGTTTCAAAGTCATGCGGCGCCCTACCGGGACAGGGAACAGGATGGCGTGGAGCGCAGATCTCTCGCGTACCCGACAAACCGGAAGTTTGATGGACATTTTCAAAGGAGGAGAACGATGGCAGAACATATCGATCCCGTTTGCGGCATGACCGTGGAAGAAAAGGACGCTGCCGGATTGTCCGAGTATAAGGGCACGACCTATTACTTCGAAAGTGAGGACTGCATAAGCAGATTCAACGAACACCCGGAACAATATGCAGACAAACCCGAAGGAGGAGCTTAACGATGCCCCGCAGGTGATGGAACCGAAAAGCAACGTTGACCGTTCGGCGGCGTCAAGCATTCCGGGCACGGCCGCGAGCTCTCCAGTCTCGGCAACCAGGAATTGGTGAACATGCTTCTGCTCCCCGGGCTGCAAAAAGAAGTTTGATGAAAACCCGCAGCAATACGCCAGTCAGAAAACAGGAAATTGAATCTCGGATGGTATTGAAAGAGGGACATATATGGAGATGCTGAACGTTTTGAATTTTGCGCAGAAGACCGGCGTGATGGTTGCCGCTTGCTCGTTGATGTTAGCCATTTTGGGGCTTCCAGCTTACAGCCAACAAATGCCGCAAAAAAGCCCCACTACTCCGGCGTCAGTTGAGGAGCAAGCTAAACCGGGCGACATGGGCGACGAGGAAGAAGAAGAGATCGCGCACCCGTTCTTCACACATATGGGAATCCCCGAGGGAGTGGGAGTTTACAATCTCCGTCTCGTCGGATTAGTCAATCGCGTTGATGGAGCGACAAAGGGCGATTTTGGCTTCCACTTTGAGACGGGACTGACAAAGTTTATTGGACTCCACGTCCGCAACGACAGTTTCCTGAACAGGACGCGCTCGGAAGTTATGTTTCAGTTCTTGGCCATCAAAAGCAAGGACGGGATGAGCGGGTTCGCGCCGATCATCGAGTTTGAAATTCCGACGCGGACGGGCGACGGTTCGCGGATTCACACGCTGATCGGTTTTTCGTCTGCGCTGGTCAATAAACGCGCCGCCTTCAATCAAGTTGTCCACTACAACCCGCGTGAGGACTCGGTGGATTATAGTTTCGCGCTTGTCTTACGGGCCGGTAAAAAATACTTTCCGGTCTTCGAAATTTTAGGCGAAGGAATGCGTGGCGAGCGTCCCATTGTCAATCTGCTCGGCGGGCTGAAAGTACGCATGAATAAGAATCTCATGTTGGGTTTTGCTGTTCAAGTGCCGGTAACTAATCATAAGGATTTCTCCTCACAGATGGTGTTTCAACCGGACATTGAGTGGAAAAGAAAGTAGTGAAGCGATGGTTGAATTCACACAAGAATCATGAACATCCAGATTGAGTGTTTGCACCGGAGGAACCGTTATGAATACAGAAAGTGATAACACAACTGATACCAAAACAGAGAATGGCATCGTCATTGTTACGGGAGCAAACGGAAGGATTGGCTCGGCCGTAATGCGACGATTCGCCGGGCGCTTTGACAGCATCGTCGGCTTCGACCTTCAGGCACCCAAAACGCCGATCCCCGGCTGTAAGTACGTGCCCGTCGACGTCACGTCCGACGAGAGCGTGCGGGAAGGACTCCGCAGTGTCCGTGAACATCACGGGACGCACGTCGCCTCGGTAATTCATCTCGCCGCCTACTACGATTTCTTCGGCGAGCCGAGCGAGAAGTATGACGAAATAACCGTGCGCGGAACGGGACGCCTGCTGCGGGAATTGCGCGAACTTGATTTTAGAGTCGAGCAGTTTGTCTTCTCAAGCACGATGCTGGTCCATCGCCCGGCTGAGCCGGGACAGTTCATCAATGAAGACTGGCCGATTGAGCCCACGTGGGCATACCCGGAATCAAAAGTTCACACCGAGCAGTTGATCCACGACGAGCGCGGTGATGTTCCCGCCGTGCTGCTGCGC
>JALZOO010000382.1 GCA_030913905.1 Acidobacteriota bacterium | reverse complement strand
TCGCCTCCGGGAGCCGGCGACTGGCGGCCGGTCCAGGTTGATCAGGATCCAATTGCCCCGGGTATGCGCGACGGAAGTTGGTCAAGAGGATTCACCGCTTTCTCCCGCGCGATCGTCAATGCGCTCGCCGCAGGTAAGACGACCGTCGAAGGCGCTGCCACATTCGAAGACGGTCTTCGCGTGCAACTAGTCCTCGACGCAGCTCGCGTGTCCAACGAAACACGATGTTGGGCGGTAATCAGTGAGCAGTGAGCAGTGAGCGGTGAGCAGTGGGCAAAAAGCAGTAGGCAGAAAGCAGGAGGCACGAGCCAGCAGACGGAAGACCTCTATGAAAAAATCCCTGCGCCTGCCGCGTGCAACTGCCTCCTCCATTCGCGTGGGGGTCGACACAGGCGGGACGTTCACTGATTTTGTTTTTGAATCAAACGGCGAGCTACAGGTTTTCAAGTTAGCTTCCACTCCTTCCGATCCTTCCCTGGCAATCAAAGCTGGTTTGAACCAAGTCGCGTTAAAAACCGGAAGCGCAATCAAAGACGTCGAAGTTGTTCACGGGACAACTGTGGGCACAAACGCTTTGCTTCAGCGGCGCGGCGCCCGAACCGCATTGATAACTACAAAGGGATTCGAAGACGTTCTGGTAATCGGCAGACAGGCGCGACCGGAACTTTACAACCTGAACGCAGTGCGACCGCCGCCGCTGGTCCCGGATAATTTGCGCTTCGGATTAGGCGAGCGTGTGACTGCCACGGGTGAAGTGCTCCAGCCCCTCAACGCAGAAGAATTGTCAAAGCTAGTCAGACGCCTGGAGAAGACGAAAGTCGAAGCTGTCGCCATCTGTCTCCTTTTCTCTTTCGTCGATCCGAGGCACGAACAGCAAATCACACAAGCGCTTTCGGTCCTAAACATTCCGCTCTCAATCTCCCACCAGATTCTGCCGGAGTACCGGGAGTTTGAGCGCACCTCAACAGTAACAATCAATGCCTACCTTCAGCCGCTAATGGGCCAATACCTGTACCGACTTGCTTCGCACACACCGAAACTGCGCGTCATGCAGTCGTCAGGTGGCAGCATCTCTGCAAGCGTCGCTGCCAGGGAACCGGTTCGCACAATTCTGTCCGGCCCATCGGGTGGGGTGGTGGGCGCGCTGCGCGTTGCGCGCGCTGCGGGTTTCGAGAGAATCATCACCTTCGATATGGGCGGCACGTCTACCGACGTCGCGCTCTGCGAACGCGACGGCTTGCGGATGACCAACGAAGCTTCAGTCGCGGGGTTTCCTGTGGCCGTGCCGGTCATGGACATTCATACGGTGGGCGCGGGCGGAGGTTCGATAGCGCGCGTTGATGAAGGCGGCTCGCTTCGCGTTGGACCGGAATCAGCGGGCGCCGATCCCGGGCCGGCATGTTACGGCCGTTCATTCCTGCCAACCGTCACCGATGCGCACCTGCTACTCGGACACTTCGGCGGCGAGGGACTGCTTGGCGGCGCTTTTCAACTCGATGAGAAACGTTCGCAGAAAGCCATGACAGACCTCGCCCGTGAGTTAAGCAAAGCTGCAGGCCGCAAAGTGACTGCGATCGAAGCTGCCCACAGCGTGATACTGGTGGCGAATACAAACATGGAACGAGCGCTGCGCCGCATCTCCATCGAGCGGGGTCACGATAGCCGGGACTTTGCGCTACTTCCTTTCGGTGGCGCCGGCGGTTTGCACGCTGTCGATCTCGCGCGAGCACTAAAGATTCCGGTGGTGCTGGTTCCGAAAGCCGCCGGCGCGCTTTCCGCAATCGGCGTGCTCGTGGCTGATGTCGTCAAAGAGCAGAGCCGCACCGTCATGCTTAAGCTCCAGCCTGGAACTCGGAAGGAGTTAGACAAGAGATTTGCCCAGATGGAACGCGACGCCGCAGCGGCTCTTCGGAGCGAAGGGTTTGCTCCAGCAAAACAGCAGCATGAACGTTCGCTCGCGTTGCGTTACCAGGGACAATCCTTTGAGCTGGAAATCAAGCAGACTAATGGAGACATCGCAAAAAGTTTTCGTGAAGCGCATCGAGCGCGTTACGGTTATGCACAGGAATCCAATATCGAGGTCGTGAGTGCGCGGGTGAGATCGACGGGCTTGGTGGAAAAGCTTTCGCAGCAGCGTACAAACTATTCACGCAAGAAGAAGGTTGCGAAGTCGGAAAGGGTTGCTGAGGCCCAAATCGATGGACAGAGACTCAACGTGGCAGTTTACGATCGAAACTATCTGTCGCCGAGGGAACAGTTGCGCGTGCCCTGCATTGTTACAGAGTACTCTTCAACGACGCTTATTCCATCAGGAACGAGTGCGGCGGTTGATGGTTATGGAAATCTGATAATTCAGGTTGCTTGAAGGTTCATCTCACATGAATTTGCAGGTTAGGAAGGGTCAGGCCTCTATAAGGAATTTGCAGGTTAGGAAGGGGGCATGCCCCCGCTCTTTCTAGTGGAATGGCCAAAGGAACAGACCAAAGCGGCGCCAGGCCGCCGCACTCCAAAATGAAGCGGTTTGATCCCACAACGCTGGAAATCTATCGCGCGCTCTACACTTCGGTGGCTGAGGAGATGGGCATCGCGCTTCGTCGCACTGCCTTCTCTCCTAACATCAAGGAGCGGCGTGATTACTC
>JALZOO010000374.1 GCA_030913905.1 Acidobacteriota bacterium | reverse complement strand
AACTCTGACCTCTTCGTCCATCGCTCGAACCAGTTTCGAGCCCCTGCCGATAACCACGATTCAATTCAATCTGGTAACCGTTGTTGTAGCCGCCATTGCGGCCGTAGATACCGTAGCCATCGTTGCGACGATAGTAACCATCGTTGCGGTAATGATCGTCATGTCGCCGAGAGTTGCGCCATCGACGCGAATCGCGGTCGCGATTGCGATCCCTTCGCCAGTCGCGGTCGCCATCTCGTCGCCAATCGCGATCTCGCCGGCCATCGCGGTTACGGTCGTATCTACCGTCGTTGCGATACTGCGCCTGAGCCGTTGTAGTCGACACAGCCGTTATGCTGAAAACAGTTAATGCCAGAGCGGCGCCGGCAATCCACTTTTTCATATTGTTAATCCTCCCTTGGATATTTCCCGTCGGCAACGGATATGCCTTTCTTGTTCAAGCTGCAGATGAATAAACACGTTACTGGTTTCGTAGCATATAGTGCAGCGCATAACGCATTTAAGACATTGATAAGAACTCGTCCGTCCCAAAGCGTTTAAGAAACACGCAGGCGAGCCCTGAAGGTGGGGTCAGCGAAGCACTTGAAAGTTAGTAACCGGGTGAATTTCCCAAGCTGTCGCCCGCCAGTTGCCCTGCCGTCCCGGTGCGATGTTTTCGGATTCCCCGGCGTGATACTTGTCGAAAAACAACCAGCCTTCAAACGAACACCAGTGACCAATCAGCTCTTGCTTGAGTTTCGCTTCTGACCAATCCCATCCCTGGGTCGCTGCCCATTTTCTGAGTTCAGGCGTGACTTCCAGTACCACCTGCTCGCTGGCAGGCGCGTCCGGTCGAAGCGCCAGGTTGATATGAATATCCCGCCGGCAGGGCGTATAGCAGTTCGCCAATTCGACTTCTGCATTTGCCAGCGACATCACGTAGCCTTCCACGCGGGCTGCATGAGACGTTGACCATCGGTTGGAATCGTTGCCTGGTTGTAGAAGAGCCGACAGCGTCACTCGAGGATCGAAATCCGTCGCCTTAGGCCTGGTGGTGCGATTCTTTAGTCTGTGAACCTCGCGGCGGTCTTGAGTAAACGCAATACCTTCAGGAGGACAATAGCGCTCGGCCAAAAAAAGGCCAGCCAGGATGAGCACGCCCGCCGTCAGTAAGCTCAACAGAAGTTTTCGATGCCTCGTCATTCGATTCCGGCTTATCCATCAATGGCTTATGCTGAGTTAATATAGCTCCAATCCCAGCTTCTGAGCGGAAAAAGGACCCTATGTTTGTTGACTCGCACGCGCATATTGACGGGCCGGAGTTTGACGCCGATCGCGACGAAGTAATCCAGCGGGCGCGCGATGCCGGCGTTTCGACGATTCTCAACGTGGGCACCGGCGATCCACACACAGGTGCCTTTGAACGCGCGGTCGAGTTGGCAGAGAAGCACGACGGGATCTATGCGGCCGTCGGCGTTCATCCTCACGACGCCCGGGTTTACGATGACGCGGCTGAGAAAAAAATCCGCAGCCTTGCAGACGGCTCCTCCCGAGTGATTGCCTGGGGCGAAATCGGGCTCGACTTCCATTACGACAATTCACCACGCGACGTGCAGATGGAAGTTTTTACGCGCCAGCTTCGAGCTGCGCGTGACTTGCGCCTGCCGGTTATCATTCACACGCGAGAAGCCGAACACGAAACCATCGAGATACTGCGCGCCGAGTGGCAAGAATCCGGACTGCCGGGCATCATGCATTGCTTCAGCGGAAGTTCGGAACTGGCACAGGACGCCCTGGAGTTGGGATTTCTGATTTCCTTCTCCGGCATTATCACTTTCAAAAAGGCCGATGCATTGAAAGATATTTCCAGACAAATCCCTTTAGACAAATTGTTGATCGAGACAGACTGTCCATATCTGACGCCCGTCCCATATCGAGGAAAGAGAAATGAGCCCGCGTACGTGGTGGAGGTCGCGCGTTGTCTGGCTGAGCTCAGGGAAGTGACGCTCGAGGAAATAGAGCAGATCACAGAGCGCAATTTTTCAGCGGTCTTTGGCTTGAGCAAGGCTTAGAGAACACTTTCACATGCTTACGATTTGGTGTTATTCTCCATCTCAGATCAAATTCAACCCGCGAGGAAGCCCAAACCTGGATGGCCCAGCAGAATTCGTTTGATATCGTTTCAGAAGTAGATCGCGCCGAAGTTACCAACGCGATCAATCAAACAGTCAAAGAAGTTCGTCAACGGTTTGATTTCAAAGGGAGTTCTGCGACCGTAGCTTTAGAAGCCAATGAACTGGTGCTAACTGCGGAGGACGAAACGAAACTGCGCAACATGAACGACATTCTTCAGCAGAAACTGGTGCGTCGAGGAGTTCCCTTGAAGGCGTTCAGTTATGGCGGCGTCGATCCAGCCGCCGGCGGCACGGTAAGGCAGCGGGTTCAGATTCAGCAGGGAATTCCGCAGGAGAAAGCCAAGGAAGTCGTAAAGTTCATTAAGGACTCGAAAGCCAAAGTTCAGGCTTCTATTCAGGGCGATACTGTGCGTGTATCCGGCAAGGATCGCGACACGCTGCAAGCCGTTATCGCCGATCTGAAGAATAAAGATTTTGGCATCAACATGCAGTTTTCGAATTACCGGACAAACTAGAATGGGTTTAGAAGGCGCGTGTTTAGAAGCCGGACTTGTCCGGTGAGAGGCATAGGGCGGACAAGTTCGCCGTCTAAACGGACGCACATTGAATAGGCGGACACGTCCGTCGTCTAAACGAAGATAAGTAACGCGAGACAAG
>JALZOO010000370.1 GCA_030913905.1 Acidobacteriota bacterium | reverse complement strand
GGGACGAACAGAGTTTCTACATTCTAGAATCTGGAAGTCGGAGCAGGATTGGTGACGGAGCAAGGGCGAATCTTCCTGGCAGCTTCGAACAGCGCGTGATGTTCTGTAACACATTGGACGGACCGAGTATTTCTACATTCTAGAATCTACAAGTCTGCGCAAGAATCGTGATTTCGCATCGCGGTATTTACCGGTCTCAGCACTAAAATGGCTGGGTAGTTTCAAGGTTCGCCTTTTCAGACCAGCGCCAAAATGATGAAGATCACAAGTCGTGATAATTCCCTGCTCCGTCAGGCGCGATCTGTTCGCGACGGCAAAGCTGAGGAACTGATCTTCGTTGAAGGCCTGCGGCTCTGTGAAGAGGCGCTCCGGTCGGGACTGGAGATTGAAGCGGTCATTGTTTCCAACGAACTGGCCGAGAAGGAAAAAGCCGCGACGCTTGTGGCCGAACTCGCGAAGGCATCCAGGCGAGTTGCAGCAGTCAGCGAAAAGCTGTTGGAATCTATCTCCTACACGAAGTCTCCCCAGGGCATGGTCCTACTTGCCAAACGCCCCTCGTCCGATATCGAACACTTCGAAGCGAAGCAGAAAGAGAACGCTCTGGTTGTAGTTATGCACAGTATCAATAATCCGGTGAACGTTGGCGCCATACTTCGGACTGCGGAAGCGGCAGGCGCAACGGGTGCAATCGCGACTCAGGAAACCAGCGATCCGTTTTCACCTAAGTCGCTGCGCGGCGCAATGGGCTCGGCATTCCGTTTACCTGTTTGGTCCGGTCCGACTTACGAAGAGACGCTGGCATGGTGTCGTCAACATCAGATTCAAACTATCTGTGCCGACGTTCATGCATCGGCGAGCTACGATCAGGTTGATTGGAAGCAACCGTCGGCGCTGATACTTGGCCCGGAGTCGACTGGACTGACGAGCGAAGAAATAGCTGTGGCGGATCATGCGGTGAAAATTCCCATGAGTTCAGCGGCGGAGAGCCTTAATGTTGCGGTGGCAGCGGGCGTGCTGCTGTATGAAGCTCTCAGGCAACGATCCTGATTCACTTTTACGCAGAAGGCCCAAAGCGTGCCGTAGGCACGAAATGTTTATAGCAACCCACTTCTAACCCGTTAACTCTTGCGAGTGGCGCGAAATGCTCCGCACTTCGCGCCACTCGCACTTTCCACAGCTGACTGTCCAGCCCTATAAACATTTTGCCGCTACGCGGCTCTTTCTTTCTCCACACTCCGGCTTTCCCGCTATTGTCGAGACTCTACTTTAAAGTAGAATACACACCGTTCCCCGGAAGTAAGCTTCGTATTTTGCGCAGTCATCAACGGACTGCGTTTTTTGCACAAGTTGTCTCTGTCGTCCTGAACATCTTTTATGTCGGAAGAGTCAAAATCCCAGAAAAAGAAACGCGAGGAGGCCCTGCCGGAGCGCCTGTTGCGGCGCGTGCTGGAGAGCATGGGCGACGTGGTAGACCGCAAGTTTGGCCGCACGGTTGAGCCCAAGGGCGGACTCACAACTTCTCAGCTTATCGAACGAATGAAGAAGCTAATCGACGAGCGCGTGCGGGATGAGGGACGCAGGGGACGTATTGCTCCGCACCACATGAAGTTGAAGATCGAATGGGGCACGCATTCAGAGGCCCCGCCGGAGATCATAAAGGATCTGGAACACGAGATCCTGGCTGCGGCAATCGATCACATCAACGATCATCGCTACCGCACGCTGGCAGCCGCAAAGGTTGAAACAGAGGTTGATATTTTTACCACCGGCATCTCGGTCGACCCGACTTTTGGCGAGTTTGAAGATGAGCTCAAAGCAGCCGACGAGGCAAAGCGCGTCGCGAAATTAGAGGCACCCAAGCGCAGTCCGTTCGAAAAAGTTCCGGATGTAGAACTAATCGCCAGGATTACAATGCGCGGTGAAATTCAGGAGGTCCCGTTGGCGCTGAAACCAGGCGGCAAGCGCGTGAGCGTTGGCCGCGTTGCTGACAACGACCTTGCATTGAACGATACGAGTGTCTCAAAGATTCACGCGGCGTTGACTATGAACAACCAGGCTACGCTTCTCGTCGCCGACACGGGTTCGACAAATGGCACTTATATAAACGGTCGACGCATTTCATACGGTGAAGCACGCCAAATAGAAGATGGTGACGTGGTTGGTTTTGGTGACGTGGAAGTGCGGTTTCGAAAAGTAGAAAGATAAATTGATTAAGTCGTCATAATGTCATTGCTTCTCTTTTTTCAATCACCCACACCAGAAGTAATCCGTAACATTCCCGAGTGGTGGCCTGCCTTTTCGACGCTGGTCTATGTGGCGGGGCTTTCGGTTCTTGTATTGGTGTTGATTGTGTCACTCATCCTACGGCGTCGCAGAGGAATGTCTGTCGCAGCCGCTGTTCCCGAAGACCTCCCAAGAGAAGTCAGGAAACGATTGGGGTCCACTTCCACCAATCGCGGCTTGAGAGCGTTACGTTGGATGTTCGTTTTGCTTTCGCTCGCCATCTTTGGCTTCCACATCTATTGGGCCAACTACGCGCAAGAACGAAACGAGAGGTTTCAGGCGCTCAGCTACAAGGACCTGCGCAATCGCCGTCTATCAGAATCCACTTTGCGCGGGTGGTTGCTCGATCGCAGCGGCAAACTGGAAAACGCCCTGGCTCTCTACCGTCGAGATTCAAGCGGCAACATCGTGCGGGAATACCCTTTGGACAAAGCATTGGCCCACATCTTTGGTACTGACCGCGGCGATCCCGGACTCGAACGTGCGCTCTTCGGTGTGCAAAGCGGCGCCTTGCCAGAAGCGCTGGAGGTCGTCCAGGGGAAAACAGTTCAGTCCAAGGGGAACACCGACGTCCGCCTGACCATCGATCGAGACCTGCAGCTGGCCGCCGTCGACTTATTAAAGGGTAAACATGGGGCGGTTGTGGTTCTAAATCCGCAGACCGGTGAAGTGCTCGCGCTCTACAGTGAACCCTCCTACAGCCTGAAAGACGTTGAGGATGAAGCGACGTGGATCCGGCTGGAGGCGAATCAACGAGATCGGCCGTTGGTCAGTAGGGCACTTGGCGCTTACTACATTCCCGGTTCGACATTTAAAACAGTAACCATGACCGCGGCGTTTCTGGCGGGCGAGCAAAGCAC
>JALZOO010000359.1 GCA_030913905.1 Acidobacteriota bacterium | reverse complement strand
ACCTTCAGGCGTCGCTCCGCGACGCGAATATCTCAGTTAACTTCTCCCGGCGTTGAAACGCCGGGCTAAATTCATACCGACGCCGCGCGTCGAAGGCATGGTTATCCCGTTTTCAACTTGCCACCTAACCACACACAAGGCAGCGCAAGGACGGCCAAAGCGATCGGATACCAGGCCGGGCCTAGTTTCATCGGTATCGTTGCTATGGCAGCGAGGCTACTTATCACAAGCCCTATGAATCCGAGAATCCATACATATCGCATTGGCGGGTCTGGAGCTAAAGCCGCGGTCACGTAACCGCCGGCGATCGTGTAGATGCTGCGATAAATAGTTGCAGTCACGACCATCCACGTTGTGTGAAATCCCTGCTCCGGTGGCGTGAAGATGCCGAGCTTTTCCAACACAAAGTCTGTCGCCGTATGTGTGACAACGATAAATATCATTCCGGCCAGGATTGCACCGATGCCTTTTAGAATTTTCATCTTCGTTCCTTTGGTTGCCGGTACCGGATTCCACCTTGGGAGAACATGGGACTGTTGTCCCGACGTTGCATTCCAAGTTAAATCCACTATTTTATTCTGCTTAGGGTTTGTCTGGTGCCTGCTCGTCGGCGCTCGGGCCATATGAACCGGGAACGGGGACGTTAAGCAGGCGCAGGTAGACTGAAAACTGGCCGCGGTGATGGATGATGTGGCTCAAAGTGAAGTCTCGGAACACGTCCGCCCTGGGCTTCTCAAACAATACCTGGTCCATCATTTTGAGTCGCCACGGCTGCATGATGGTTTCCTCATCAACGGCTTCCAACACTTGCTTGCCGCGGGCGACAGTGTCGTCGAAGGTCTTAAGCAACTCGGCTGCCGACGTAGCCTGGTAGGGCTTGTACGTGGCTGGGTCGAAAACGAATTCGTCCAGGTTGAATATTGAATCGACCCAACCGATGCATTCGACGATATGCGATGCCAGCCCACCCGCCGTAAACGACTTCTCGTGTGGCCGCCAATCAAGCTTGTCTGCAGGGAGTCGTTCGAAATGCTTGCGCGTGGTTTGCGCTTCGTTCTTAAACTCTCTAATCAACGAATCGATAGTCTTCATCGCTTCTTCTCCTTTTCAGCCGCGCGCTTCTCGTTCTCGGCAATGCGCTCCTTGACGAGCTTCTTCACGAGCGTGGCTGGTAGCGGCTTGCCGATCGGGAAGCGGATGGTCCCCTTTGATGTTCCATAGTTTTTGAGTTCGGCTTTGTGTGCCGCTATAGCTTTTGTGCCGGGGAAGAAACTGCAATGGTTCTTGAACGCGGCGAAGCCCACCAGCATTCCGTTCTGTTTGTACATCGGCATCTGCCAGGCGATCCCTTCGGTCGCCTTAGGCGCAGCTGCCTTAATCGTTTTGCGAAGTTTCTCAAGCGTAGCGCGCGAGTCCTCCGGAAGCCCCGCGAGATAGTCGTCTACGGTCTTCTCAGTTGCGCTCTTCTTCATGGACTTTTTACTAGTTACTTTTTTCATCACAATCTCTCCGTTAGATAATTCGCAGGTTGGGAAGGGGGGAAGGCGCAGCCGCGCCCCCGCTAACGTTTGAATACCAACAAAATATGAACAACAAATTAACTTCTTCCTGTGCTTCAGGCTGCGCTATCGGGAATTGAGCGGGGGCATGCCCCCTTCCCAACCGGCGAATTAGCGATCTAGTCCTTATCTCAATCCATATGCCTCGTATCTAAGTCAATCCGAATTATGTCTTCGTTAGTAAGTCGAACGGCAAGTGTGCGGATCGACACTCGGACGGAAAATTATTTAACATGAGCGATGCTCCCAGACACCAACGCGGCTGTCCAGTCCGTATACAGCTCCGATTGGGGCCGGATTGTGGCCACGCTCATCCGGTCATTCGGCGACTTTGACGTGGCCGAAGAGGCGGCCCAGGAAGCGTTTGCCGCCGCAGTCACACAGTGGCCCGCCTCCGGCGTCCCCGATTCACCACCCGCATGGATTATCCAGACAGCTCGGCACAAAGCCATCGACCGCCTCCGCCGCCAGACGCGCTTCCAGGAAAAAGTTGAATCGTATGCTTCATCAATCAACACAATCGAGGAACCGGATTACGAGACTAACGAAATCCCGGACGATCGGCTGCGACTGATATTCACCTGCTGCCATCCGGCGCTGGCGCCTGAGGCGCAGGTCGCATTGACGCTCCGCACGCTGTGCGGCCTCGAGACGGATGAAATCGCGCGGGCGTTTCTCGTCCCTACCTCAACGATGGCCCAGCGGCTGGTGCGTGCCAAACGCAAGATTCGCGACGCCGGAATTCCTTACGCAGTACCGGCCACGAATGAAATGCCGGCGCGGCTCGACGCAGTGTTGACTGTGATCTATCTCGTCTTCAACGAAGGTTATGCTTCGACAAGAGGCGAGCCGCTGATGAGGGCAGACCTCTGCGCCGAGGCGATTCGTCTCGGACGACTCCTTCGAACATTGTTGTCGCCGCAGGCGCCGGCAGAAGCAACAGCTCTCGTTGCTCTCATGCTCCTTCACGATTCACGGCGCCATGCTCGGGTGGATGAGGACGGCGACATCGTTGTGCTCGAAGAGCAGGACCGAAGCCGCTGGGACGCGAAAGAGATCGCGGAGGCCCTACCTCTAGTCGAAGAAGCGCTTCGCAGCGAGCAAGGTCCATATGCGCTCCAGGCGGCGATCGCGGCCGAGCATTGTAAGGCGGCTCAGCCCGAAGATACTGACTGGCGACAGATAGTCCGCCTTTATGATCTGCTCGAGCGCGTCCAGCCCTCCCCAATCGTGTCGCTGAACAAGGCAGTGGCAGTCGCGATGGTAGACGGTCCTGGTGTGGGGTTGGTGCTTATTGATGAGCTTGCGAAAACCGGTGAGCTCGACGAGTATCACCTGCTTCATGCGGCGCGTGCCGACTTGCTCCGCCGAGGTGGAGCGACTGCAGAGGCGGCGAAGAGTTACGAGCGTGCACTGGCGCTAGTTAGCAACGAGAGCGAACGTCGATTTCTCACGCGCAGGCTGCGCGAGGTTCAGTCGCCGGCAACCTAGTTAATTTGGTTGGCCTCAAAGTTCGACGGATATATAGAAGTGGATCGACGCGTAGCGTCGAACTGACTTTAGCCTGGCCTTTCAAGGCCGGCATTGAGGAGAGACCCTGCTTGTGTCCGTCGCGTAGCGACGGAATGAAACAGGCCGAATACCCTTCATAGCGTCGCTGACGCGACGCCTGAGCGATGATGGTTGCTCAGATCCAGGCCTTGAAAGGCCGGGCTAGAATCATTGCGACGCTACGCGTCGCCCGAGAAAATATGAATCAACAAACAGAGTTCTTACGATTCAAGAAGCTAGATGACAGGGCCGTGCTGCCTTCGCGAGGAAGCTTGTCATCCGCGGGCCTGGACATTACTTCGATTGAAGAGATTACGCTGCGGCCCAACGAACGTTTGGTCGCGCGCACAGGTCTGGCGGTTGCGATCCCTGAAGGTTACTACGGACGTCTCGCGCCGCGTTCAGGACTTGCGAGCAAACACGGTTTGGATATTCTGGCCGGAGTTGTCGATGCAGACTACCGCGGCGAGATTGGTTGCATCGTCTACAACACCAGCAACGAAACTGTTCACCTTCCTCCGCAGACGAAAATTTGCCAGTTAATAATTGAAAAGATAATCACGCCCACGGCAGAGTGGGCAGACGATCTCAGCGAGACCGGTCGAGGCGCCGGTGGCTTTGGTTCAACCGGATAGGCTAATGACTTCGCCTCAAAAGTCACGAGCTACTGAGCACAGGGCTCTGCCCCCGGATGTGAGGCGGTGGCTTTGCCCCGCCGTAGCCGGGCTCTTACCCTACTGGGCTATGCCCTTGGTGCGGCCTTTGGCCTGTGCATTCAAAAGGGCAAGCCCACACCAATGGCGGAGCCCAGAATTAATC
>JALZOO010000336.1 GCA_030913905.1 Acidobacteriota bacterium | reverse complement strand
CTGGCGAATTGCGCAGGATCCATTCGCGCGTGGCGTGGATGTTTTTGCCGGTCGACAAATCCATCACGGTATCTGAGCCGCAGCGAATTGCCCAGCGCATCTTCTCCACTTCGTCGTCAATCGACGACAACACGGCTGAGTTACCGATGTTGGCATTGATCTTCACAAGGAAGTTGCGGCCGATGATCATCGGCTCCGATTCAGGATGGTTGACGTTTGCCGGGATAATAGAGCGACCGCGCGCCACTTCGTCGCGAACGAATTCCGGTGTGACGTAGTCGGGAATTGAGGCGCCAAAGGATTGTCCGCGGTGTTGATGTTGGAGTGAATCGCGGGGGACCTCCCCGTTTTGTAAGGGCACGGCATGCCGTGCCCCTACGCGAGCACGTCCAAGGTTTTCGCGAATGGCTATGAACTCCATTTCCGGTGTGATGATTCCCTGGCGCGCGTAGTGCATTTGGGTCACGCACCGCCCGGCCTTAGCGCGCAGAGGAGTGCGATGTAAAGCGGGAAAATCTTCCAGGCGGCCTTTTTCTTTCCGGCGCGCCTGATTCGCGGCGTCGAACGTGAGATATCCATCATCAATCGGCATTCGATCGCGACCTTCATATTCCTCGACGTCCTGGCGACCGGTAATCCACTCGTGACGCAACGCCGGCAATCCGTCTCGCACATCGCAACTCGCAGCCGGATCACCCCACGGCCCACTCGTGTCGTAGACACGCACTGGCGGATTCTCTTCGAGTGCGCCGTTGAAATTGCGAGTGTGGCTTTGCGCGATCTCACGAAACGGCACGCGCACGCCTGGCTGTTTACCTTCAACGTAGATGCGGCGCGAGTTGGGAAGCTGAGTATCTTCGGTTGGCGTTGGTTTGATAGCGGTGCTCATGACGTTCCTCTCTTCTCTGTGCGTACTCTGTGTACTCTGTGACTTTGTGGTGTGAACCAAGGATCAACCACAGAGCTCACGGAGGTTCACAGAGTTATACAGAGAAAACAAAAACCGCTCCACCTGATCAAAAAGGATGGAACGGTCATTGGATGGCTGTTTCTCCCTTCGACGGTATTAACCGTATCAGGTTCAAGGGGTCTCACTCGAAGTGACTCTCAGCCCCGATCAAAAGATCGGGGCTCCCCCGAAAGTTATCAACTCTACGGCTGTGATTGTAGAACCACTCATGCCTGGTTGCAAACCAGTCGCGCGCGCAAATCAAGAGTTTGACAACCACTAGATCTGGACTCCCGTTAGGCCAGTTTCTTGCCCCACAGTTATAATCCGCACTGCTCGATAAAACTAAACCAAAATGGGGATCCAATGCTGAGAAAACGCTCGGTCGCGTTGATTCTTGTGCTTTCCATCTTTCTTCTGCCGCTTCCGGCTCAATCACAGAGCGCGGACGACGCCCTTCGCGCGCGCATCCGCAAAGAAGGTATGGAGCATTCGCAGATCTTGAAGACGATGCACGTGCTTGCGGACGTGTATGGTCCACGACTCACCGGTTCTCCTAATCATAAGCGCGCCGCGGAGTGGGCCATCAAGCAGATGCAGCAATGGGGTCTGGAGAATGGCCGTCTCGAGCCATGGGATTTCAAACACCCGGGCTGGCTTAACGAACGACTGACCGCACACATCATTTCACCTGTGAAGGATGCGCTGGTTTGCGAAGTGCTGGCCTGGACGCCAAGCACACGCGGTGCTGTGCGCGCTAAAGCTTATCAATTGGTATTGCCTGAACGCCCCACGCAGGAACAACTGACTGCCTTTTTCGAGAAGGAAAGACGCAACGTAAGAGGACGCATCGTGCTGGTGGGCAAACCTCAAGTCGTTCCGATCAATTTGAATCCATCGCCCAAACGACTCGATGATAAGGTCGTCGCGCAGCGCTATGATCCGGACGCACGTCCGTCACCGTCTCCCTCTCCGTCACCCACACCTTCGCCGGATCCGAAGATACTGACTCCTCGCCAGCTCGCAGATCAGCTTGACCAGTTTCTCAAAGCGAATGGCGTTTTGGTACGCGTGAACGATGCGGGTCGCGACCATGGGCAAATCCGTGCGTTCAATAACCGCACTTTCGACGTTAACAAAGTCGTTCCGACAGTTGTAATGCGTAATGAAGACTATGGCCGTATCACGCGCCTCATGTCTGACGCGACTGACGTAACGCTGGAATTCAACATCGTCAATCGCACCTATCCCGAAGGCAGGACTTCCTACAACGCCGTAGCAGAAATCCCGGGTACCGATAAAGCGGACGAAGTTGTCATGTTGGGCGGCCACCTCGACTCATGGCACGCGGCGACCGGCGCGACAGACAACGCTATTGGCTGCGCGATCATGATGGAGGCTGCGCGCATTCTAAAGACGCTTGGCCTTAAACCGAGGCGCACTGTTCGAGTAGCGTTGTGGGGCGGTGAGGAACAGGGCCTGTTAGGTTCCCAGGCTTACGTTAAGGAACACTTTGGCTCGTTCGAGAATCCAAAAGCTGGTTATGAAAAGTTTGCAGGTTACTTCAACATAGATTCAGGCACCGGGCGCATCCGCGGGGCTTCCGTATTTGGACCAACGGAAGCAGCGAAGATTCTGCGCGAAATACTGAAACCCTTTAAAGATGATGGCGTATTCGGCGCGATTACCTCTCGCAGTCGCAACCTTGGCGGCAGCGACCATACCTCGTTCAATCA
>JALZOO010000333.1 GCA_030913905.1 Acidobacteriota bacterium | reverse complement strand
GAGAGCCACCTGAAACAGTCGCTCGGTTACGAGGTCGTCACATTTGTCAGAACCCTATCTGAAGTGGCTGACATCGCCGTCTACAAACCGTTTGACGATTCGAAATTGAATGGCACAGTCCACGTTGGATTCCTGACCGAGCCTCCGGCAGTCGATGCAGGTAAAAAACTGGTTGCACTGTCGTGTGAAGCTGATAGCTTTCACATCCAGGGGCGCGAAGTTTACTGGCTGCGTTGCGGAAGGTTTAGCGACTCTAACTTTTCCGGCGCCGTGCTGGAAAAAACTCTCGGCGTACGCGCTACCTTTCGCAACTCAAATACGGTCCGGCGAATTACTGCTAAGTACGCCTGAATCTTTCAAAAACAATTTCAATGAAGAATGCGCCGCCGGTTAAGAAGGCAATTCCCTTCCCCTTCATCGTTGATGAGTTGGCTTCGCTGCGCCCGACGATCAAGAAGGTGTTTGGGTTCACGCACGTTTACCTGGGCGAGAAGCTCCTTTTCTCGCTTCGCGATAATCCCAAGCAGACGGGGACCAATGGAATGTGGTTGTACACTGTGGCCGAGAACATCGATAGCCTGGCCAAGGAGTTTCCTGATTTACCCAGGCGGCAATTATGGCGTTCCGGAAAGAACTGCTGGATTGTTCTTGCCGCCAGATTTGAGTGCTTTGAGGAATACGCGTTGAAAGCTTGCGAGTTGATCTTGAATGGCGATCAGCGAATAGGTCGCGTCACGCGGGGTGGGATAACTTCCGGGCGTTACGTCGGAAAGAGTGACTGGCTGGAGATGGAGAGCAAGGGTCGTACAAAATAGTTTGAAGTGAACTGGTCGGAACAACGGCCAAAGGCTTTGGCGGCTAATTTGGCCGCGTATTCCTCCCCTTCCCTTTGGGAGAGGGAGATAAGCACGTATTCAAACCGCGACCTGTTTCAAAGTTCACTTCAAGCTTGAATCCACTCCTTACCCTTCTTTGGAACAAATTCCGGCGGTCGCGCGTGAAACCCTGCACACCGTCCCCCGCGCAGCCAATCAGGAGAATTGCCAGTGAAACAAAAGATACTCGCCCTCGTTGCCTTTGCCATCGTCGGCCTTAGTGCGACTGCGGTCCCGGTTACTTATTCGAGCACGCCCGTTCAGTCGGCGGCCAAACCAGCCGCGCTGCCGCCAATATTCACCATCCCCTTCGAGCTGGCCAACAGGCACGTGGTGTTAAAGGTCCAGATTAATAACTCGCGCCCGCTTTCGTTTGTTTTGGACACTGGCGACAAGTTCGCAATCGTCGATCTGGAGCGCGCACGCGAATTGGGGTTGAAGCTGGAAGGTCAGGTAAGGATGCGTGGCGCAGGCTCAGAAATGCCTACCGGCTTCTTTGTTCGCGACTCATCATTTTCCATTCCAGGTTTTGCGGGATTCTCGCAGCCGGTAAACATGGCGCTGCCTATAGGCAAACTGGCGTCGCGGTTGGGCCAGGATTTTGATGGCATCATCGGGCACGACTTCATCAAAAACTTCGTGGTTGAGCTGGATTACCAAACTCGACTTATCAAACTCTACGATAAAGACAAGTTTTCCTATGCAGGACCGGGAGAGAGTATTCCGGTTCACATCACGCCGGCCGGCCATCCAATAGTTGACGCGGAAGTGACGCCACTAGGAGAGAGTCCGCTGAAGGGCAAATTTGTGGTGGATATTGGATCAGGCATGGCTCTCGCGCTTTACACCCCGTTTGTTATCGAGCGTAAGCTGCTTGGTCCAAATCTAAAAACGATTAAGTCGCTTGGCGCTGGAGGCGCGGGCGGAGCAGTCAGTGGACAGATCGGCCGCGTGGCCGCTTTGAAGCTCGGCAAGTTTACGATCAGTAAGCCAATAACATTTTTTTCAGAGGATAAGTCTGGCGCGTTTGCCGACCGAGACCTTCTGGGCAACATCGGCACGCAGATAATGAATAGGTTTCGCGTGCTGCTGGATTACAGTCGCGATCGAATAATCCTCGAGCCCAACTCCAACTTTGATAACCCATTCGATCGCGCATTCAGCGGGCTAAGCGTCCAGGCCGATGGCAAGGACTATCGTGTTTTTCGCATTGTTGCTGTGTTGGAAAGTTCGCCAGGATCCGAGACCGGTTTGCAAAAAGACGACGTGATCACCGCGGTCGATGGGCGGCCGGCGTCAGAATTGACATTGACCACTCTAAACGAACTGTTTGAGAGGCCAGTCGCTTATGCGTTAACGGTAAGACGCGGCGAGCAAACGCTGCAAGTGAAATTAACGCCACGGCGATTGGTGTAATC
>JALZOO010000331.1 GCA_030913905.1 Acidobacteriota bacterium | reverse complement strand
GAAGACAGGAGACAGGAGACAGGAGAAAGAAGACAGGAGACAGGAGACAGGAGAAAGAAGACAGGAGTCAGGAGGCCGCTAACAAAGCTTAAACGCTCGTGGAACACACCCTCTCCACGCGAACAATGGGAGGGCGTAATGCGGTTACCAGCTCGAAACTTTCAAGAACTCATCGTATGGCAAAAAGCGCACCAACTTGTTCTTAACGTCTATCGCCTGAGCAAGGCTTTTCCACGCGAAGAGATATATGGTTTGACCTCTCAGTTCAGACGTGCCGCGATTTCTGTTGCGGCAAACATAGCTGAAGGATTTAAGAAAAGAGGACGAGCAGACAAAGTTCGTTTCATGAATGTTGCAGAGGGGTCTCTCGAAGAATGTCGGTATTATCTGATCCTGACACGAGATCTCGGGTATGGAGATCCGTTGGAGTTGCTCGCTCAATTAGAAGAAGTCAGTAAGCTGCTCGGCAGTTATTCGGGTGCGATTAAAGCTTCTGTCTCCTGACTTCTGTATTCTGAATTCTGAGGTAACTATGAACGAAGCAGTAATCGTATCGGCCGTTCGAACCGCGGTTGGCAAAGCGCCGAAAGGCACTCTGCGAAACACCCGTCCTGACGAGATGGGCAGCGCAGTTATCAAGGAAGCGCTCGCGCGTGTTCCCAATCTGGAAGCATCGGAAGTGGAAGACGTGATCATGGGTTGCGCGATGCCTGAAGCTGAGCAGGGGATGAACGTGGCGCGCGCCGCCGCGATTCGTGCAGGGCTGCCGGTCGAAACCAGCGCCATGACCATTAACCGGTTCTGTTCTTCCGGGCTGCAATCAATCGCGATGGCCGCCGACAGGATTCGCGGCGGCGGCGCCGACACGATCGTTGCCGGCGGGCTGGAAACAATGTCGATGATCCCGATGGGTGGTCATATCATTCGTCCCAATCCCTACCTGGTAGAGCATTATCCTGACTTCTATCTGAACATGGGACTCGCAACCGAAAACGTTGCGCGGAAATATAACGTCAGTCGCGAGGAGCAGGACGAGTTTGCGCTGCGTTCGCACCAGCGTGCGGCTGCGGCGCTCGATGCAGACAAGTTTAAGGATGAGACCGTGCCGCTGACGGTGACATTTGAGGAACTGGACGAGAAAGGTCGAAAGCAGAGTCGAGAGGTTGTTTTTGATAAGGACGAAGGCGTGCGACGCGATAGCACGATTGAAGGTCTGGCGAAATTGAAGCCGGCGTTCAATATCAAGGGAACGATAACTGCCGGCAACGCGTCGCAAATGTCTGATGGCGCCGCGGCTGCCGTCGTTATGTCCGGTGACAAAGCGAAGAGCCTGGGGCTGAAGCCTTTGGCGCGGTTTGTAGCTTACGCCACGGCCGGATGTCCGCCGGAAGAGATGGGTATTGGTCCTGTGTTCGCGATACCCAAGGTTTTGAAGTTAGCGGGATTAACGCTGGATCAGATTGACGTGATTGAGCTGAATGAAGCGTTCGCGGCACAGTCGCTGGCAGTGATCAAAACGCTTGGGTTAGACATCGATAAGGTGAACGTGAACGGTGGCGCGATTGCTCTCGGTCATCCGCTGGGATGCACGGGCGCGAAACTGACGGCGTCGATTTTGCGCGAGCTCGAGCGTCGCAATGGACGCTATGGAATGGTGACAATGTGCGTAGGTGGCGGCATGGGCGCTGCCGGTATTTTTGAAAGACTGTGAAGAGCCGTAACAAGTGACAAGTAACAAGTGGTTTTCGTAACGCAAACTTTAGTTTGCGTTGACGCTGGAAAAACACCATACGCAAACTAAAGTTTGCGTTACGGTGTCACTTGTAACCAACAGGGATCGCATATGACGGCCTCCGAAGTTTTCGAAGCAGTAACAGGAAGCGGCAGTAGCGACTTTGCCACCCTCGTCGCCATTTTGAATCGACGCGGAGGTTGGTGTCTTATCGGCGGGCTCGCGGTCAATTGTTATGTTGAACCTGTCTACACCCTGGATGCTGACGTGGTAGTCATCGCTTCGGAGTTGCCGGCTGTTAAGGATGAGTTGGTCCATGTAGGCTTCTCAGTAGAAGAGTTTCCTCATTCCCTGAATGCAAAGATGACGGGTAGCGATTTGCGTATTCAGCTTACCCTCGATCCTCGCTACCAGGATTTCATAAGAGACACTACGACTCGAGATGTTCTTGGTCAGCAGGTTCCCGTTGCCTCATTGGCAAACGTAGTTCGCGGAAAGATTTGGGCCTGGAGCGACGCGGGAAGAAGACTCAGCAAGCGGAAGAAAGACGAGCTTGATTTGATTAGAATTTCGGAAGCATACCCTGAATTTCGCGAACAGATGCCCGCTGAAATCGCGCGGCAATTCGAACATGAACGTGACAAGTAACAAGTAACAAGGAAGAGATTGGCGATAGGTGACCAGAATAGGATTGCTTGTTACTTGTCACCTGTCACTTGTAACCATCGAAAGGACAGAACTATGTCAGCCGTGATCGAACAGAAGCAGATAGTCAAAGGCGGCGCGTTTCTCATCGAAGAGCGCACAACCGAAGAGATCTTCACGCCTGAAGACTTCACCGAAGAACATCGGATGATTGCCGACACCACGCGTCAGTTCATCGACAACGAAGTGATTCCGCGCATCGATGAACTCGAGAAGCATGACTGGGCGCTCGCGCGTGAACTGGTTAAGAAAGCGGCCGACCTCGGTTTGATTAGTGCAAACATTCCTGAGGAATACGGCGGACTTGGCCTGGACCAGACCAGTGGCGCGCTCGTGGGCGAGAACATTGGGCGCTGTGCTTCATTTGCCACCACGCTCGGCGCGGAAAGCGGAATCGGCCTCTTGCCGATCATCTACTTCGCTACCGAAGCGGCAAAAGAGAAGTACCTGCCGAAGATCGCTACCGGCGAGTTGATCACCGCTTATGCGCTGACTGAGGCAGGCTCGGGTTCGGACGCCATGGCCGCCAAGGCAACGGCGAAGCTAAGCGCCGACGGCACACACTACCTCCTTAATGGCGAGAAGATGTTCCTCACCAACGGCGGCTTTGCCGACATCTTCATCGTTTTCGCGAAAGTGGATGGCGACAAATTCTCAGCCTTCATTGTTGAGAAGCAGGATGGTGTCACGCCGGGTGCGGAAGAGCACAAGATGGGCATCAAGGGTTCGAGCACGACGCCCCTGGTTCTGACGGACGCAAAGGCGCCGGTTGAGAATCTGCTGGCGGAAGTTGGTAAGGGTCACAAGATCGCCTTCAACACGCTGAACATCGGCCGCTTCAAACTTGGCGCCATGTGCATCGGCGGCATGAAGCTGATGATCCATGAGTCGGTTCGCTACGCGAACGAACGCGAACAGTTTGGTAAACCAATCTCTTCGTTTGGTGCAATCAAAGCGAAGATTGCCGAGATGGCGATTCGCACCTGGGTTGGCGAGTCGATGATTTATCGCACGCTGGGAATGATTGAATCGGCGATCACGGATCCCACGGATCCGAATGCGAAACTAAAAGCCATCGAGGAATATTCGGCTGAATGCTCAATCATCAAAGTTGCGCTCTCGGAATACTGCGATTTCGTTGCCGACGAGATGGTCCAGATTTACGGCGGCTACGGCTATTCCGCTCACTATCCGGCAGAACGGGCTTATCGCGACTCTCGCATCAACCGTATTTTCGAAGGCACCAACGAAATCAATCGCATGTTGATTCCCGGCCGTTTGATGAAGGCCGCGTTGAGCGGCAACCTCGCCTTGTTGCCGGCCGCGCAGGCGTTGATGGACGAGATACTGACACCGCAAATGGCAAGCTTTGATGACGACGAGGGAATCCTCGCCGCCGAACAGAAGCTTGCTAAGAATGCGAAAAAGGTTGCGTTGATGACGTTGGGCACTGCGGCGCAGAAATACATGATGAAGCTGGGTGACCAGCAGGAAATTCTGCTGGGAATTGCAGACATCATCATGGACGCTTACGCGATGGAGTCGGCAATTCTGCGTGCGCAGAAGCTGGCCGCGTCGCAAGGCGAGGACGCTGCGGCGCGATACATTGATATGACGCGCGTATTTTGCAACGACGCAGTCGAGCGCATCGATGTACACGCGAAAAACACGCTGGCCGGCATGGCGGAGGGAGATGAGCTGCGCACTTTACTTGCGGCGCTGCGGCGCTTCACCAAGCTGACGCCGATGAACACGATCGTCGCACGGCAGCGGGTGGCGGATGTTTTGATTACCGCTAACAAGTGGGCGTATTAGCATTGCCAAATTCCGATTGCCGATTGTCGATTGAAACCCTGGATTTCGTTGATCGTGAGTCGGTCGCGATAGATCACAGATAACGATCCGCCCATGGAAGTTTTGTTAAATCGGCAATCGGCATTCGGCAATTGGAAATGACTTGATGCGCATCGTTCCCATCTCGCTTCCCACACCCTTCTACATCGGGCCGGTCAACGTCTATCTGATCGCTGAAGATCCGATCACGCTCATCGACACAGGTCCCAAGACCAAAGAAGCCAGGGAAGCTCTCCTCGACGGACTCAGGAAGGCGCGGATCCGTGTCGCTGACATTCGACGCATTGTGCTTACTCACGCGCACGAGGACCATTGCGGACTGGCGCGCTCACTTCGTGATGAAGCGAAAGATGCCGTAGTGTTGGTGCACGGATGGGAAAGTGGACATCGCGTGGGCCGGCTTGAGTATCAGGAGCATCGGACACTGCTTGAACGCGCTGGTGTGACGCCTGACGAGATCGAAAGCATGCGCAAGGTCTACGAAGGCGTGCGACAGTATGCCGACTCGTTTGCAGACGGTGAATATGGCGAGCTACACGACGAAGAAGAGCTCGAGTTTGATAGTGGGGCCTTACGAGTTGTGCACACACCCGGTCACACGCCCGGCTCGTGTTCGTTCGTGCGTGAGGCCGACCGCACCATCATCGCCGGCGATTGCGTGCTGAAAAGAGTGACGCCGAACCCGATACTCTCGCCCGACCCCATCGATCCGTCAAAACGTTTTGCTTCGCTGGCGGAGTATCTCGTGAGCCTCGCGCGGCTGCGTACGTTTGCGCCAACCTTGGTGCACGGAGGACACGGTGCGCCAGTCCACGATTTTGAGGAATTATTTAACCGGTACTTTCGGGCCATCCGCGAGCGACAGGCGGAAGTGATTCAACTCGTTCCGAAAAGCGGGACGACCGCATTCGAGGTTGCGCGCCAAATGTTTCCTGCTGCCGATGACGTTCACCGGTTTCTCGCCGTGTCCGAAGCAGTTGCACATCTTGACCTGGCACATTCCGAAGGGAAGATTGCACTCGAACTTGCCGATGGCAAAGAAGTCTACCGCCGAATTTCCGCAGACTAGCCAAAAGATAATCCGCAGATTACACCCTACGTAGGACAGGCATTCTTGCCTGTCTGAGTGTTGTTACAGGCAGCTTGGTTTGTCGACATAGACAGGCAGGAATGCCTGTCCTACATTATCTTTTGGGAACCTGAGAGCCGTGGGGGCGTGTAATCCAGAAAAATCTATCCGGAAGGACTCTCTCTGTTATGAATCTCAAGAAAGCTCTCTATTTAGTAGGTTCCCTTGTGCTGACGGCCGGCATTGTGCTGGCACAGCAGACTGCTCCCGCGCCGCCGACGCCGGCCACCCCCCCGATGCCGGGTGAACCGCCGATGGCGTTTTCGATGTTCATTAATGGTGGCAGTTTCCTCGGTGTACACGCCGAGGACATCAACAAGGAGAACATGGCGCGCTACAACATGCGTGAGGCGCGCGGCGTTGGAGTAACGCAGGTCGTTAAAGATTCTCCGGCGGAAAAGGCGGGACTGAGAAAAGATGACGTGATTGTTAGATTCGAAGGCGATAGCGTTACCAGTGTCCGCAAACTCACACGTTTGGTTTCAGAAGTAGCACCAGACCAAACTGTAAGACTTTCGATTAGCCGCGGCGCCTCGGAACAGGAAGTCTCGGTGACAATCGCGAAGCGCGACAACTCCATGAATGCGTTCCAGCGATGGGAAGGACTTGAAGGACTTGAAGGACTGGAAGCCTTGAAGGGAATGGAAGGCCTAAAAGGCTTGGACAAGTTGAAAGAGCTGCACAAGACGTTGCCGCCGGGCGCAAACGTTTGGAAATGGGAAGGCCCAGGCGAGGGTGGTAATTTTGTGTTTGCATTTGGCAACCGTCGTATTGGCGTCAGCACCACGGACTTGACCAAACAACTCGCCGACTATTTTGGAATCTCAGACGGCAAGGGAGTGTTGGTAACTTCCGTCGCAGATGACAGTCCGGCAGCCAAGGCTGGAATCAAAGCGGGCGACATAATCACTTCAGTTGACGGTGAAAAGATTGACGGAGCCGGCGATCTTTCTCGAGTTATCAACCGGAAGAAAGATGGCGACGTGACCTTGACGGTTATTCGCAACAAGAATCAACGCACGATCACGGTTACGCCAAAAGAATCCACGCCCACAGTAGTACCGGGAAGTACACCGCGCGTGGGCCGGCGCGTGACTGTGCCGCGGATCGAGCTCGGCTCGATCCCGGCAGTCAACATTGCGCTGCCGCAAATTGTTCTGCCAGTGATTCCGGAAATCAATATTGATCTCGGAGATAAGGTGGTCAAACCGCGCGTTGTCAGGACGCGGACTACGCAGCCGATCTAAATAGGACAGACATTCCTGGGCGGGCAAAGAAAACGGCAGATTTTCCATATCTCATTTGACATTTCTCATTGGTCATTGGAAAGCAACTACTTGTCTTTCAATGACAGATGACAACTGACAACTGATAAATGAGATATGGAAAATCTGCCGCTTCTTTTGCTCGCTAATTCTATGGTTGCGTCAGTTTACGCCGGCCTTCCAGCGCTTCCTTGTAGGCCCCGCCGGGTATCTCGCCGACTTTGATGGCGGCTTCAAATTCGTTTGCGGCTTCCGTGGGGTTTTCGAGGAAAGAATAGATTCTTCCCATTGCTTCATGCGCGCGCGAGATGAGAGCGCGATCGGTTTCGGGCGACGCGGCTTCCAGCGCCAAACGATAGTTTCCGAGCGCGCGATTAAGACGTTCGGCCTGTACGTCTTCGTCCGTCGCATCAGCAGCGGCAAAGCTGGCAGTCTGCGCGAGCGCAAAGAAAATGCGGGGCTCTCGCGAATACTCTTTCAAAAGTTCCTTCAGCCGCGACTCAGCCTGACGGTAGTCCTTGAGGCGAAGCACCTGCTCGATGTCGCCAAGCTTTCTCGCTAGCTCGACTGCTCTCGCCTTTTCAGCCTCGGAATACACCGGCGTTTCCAGTTCGATTTGTCTTGCCGCCAGCCGCGCTTGTCTCGCCGACAGCGCTCGTTTGACCGCCTCAGAATTCTCTGTTAACCGGCGGCCTTCGCGCACCGGGTCGAAAGAAGAAATCATGTCGACGAAAAAATTCGCTACATCAAACCCGGAACTTTCGATTCCTTTTAACTGCTCAGCGAAAAAGAAAGCGAGCACCGCGCCTCGTTCGTATTGTTCCGCCAGCCGGGCGATGCTTTCGTCGTGGATGGCCGCGGTCGCCGCTTGAAACTCGTTGTTAATGGACTGGCGAACCCCCGAGTCCTTCGCAGTCGCGAGTCTCGCCTGTGCGTCGCGCGTTATGTTTTCGATTCGTCGAACTTCCTCGAAGCGCGTATCGGCCGCTGCCACCAGCGATCGTGAGACTGCCAGGAAGACGTCAGGACTCACAGCAGCTCCCGCCTTCTCACGTTCTGCCAGCAGTTGTTTGATCTGCTCTCGACGAGCCGCAACGTCGCGATTGAACCGAATCACCAGCGGATCGACAACGTATTGCAGGTAAGCGCGGCGCAGCTCCGACGAAGCCGGATCGATGCCTTCCGGCACCACTGCATAATACTCATCAGCAATCACGCGGAAGTTGGTTGTGCCGGGGGCGCCCAGCAGGTCGGGAACGACATAGAAATGGCGATCTTGTTGCCGCGTCGTGTAACGAACGGGTTCGTTCTTTTTCTTTCCCGGCGTCTTGACCTGGACTCGCTCCAAAGAAAAAGTCAGCGGGCGGGTGTGCAGATAAGATAAGACGCTGCTAACCATTTCAGACGTCGGTTTCCGGAGCCGATCCCCCTCCGCCTGGTAAGCGACCGTGTATGCCGGCAACCTATCTTCAATTCCGGAGCGGCGATAAAACTCCTGGACCAGCGGAACGAAGTCAAGCACCTCGAGCAGACTTGTGGGCAGGTCTTCGGAGCGGGCCGGTGCATCGAGCGAAGGCGGTTGACCAAGCGCGAAGGCCAGCGACACGTAACGCGCAGCCTGATCGGCTTGAGTTGCCGGCGCCGGCAGCTTGTTGCGTTCGTAGAAGGCGCGGAGACGGCCGCGTAGATCCGGGTCCAGCCCGGCAAGGTCTTTCCTGACCAGAGTGCGAAACGCGGAAGGCTGTGGTGTTGCTTCAAAACCGGCGGCTTCCAGCGCAGCCATAACGATTATCAAACGCGGCTCAACCTGAAACGCGACTCCATATTCGCTGAGATTGAAACCGGTGGCTTCGCGCTGTTGCACTCGCGCTGTTTCCGCCGGTCGCGGGGAAGCGGCAGGGGATGGTTTAGTTTGCGAAAACACGGGCGCGCAAGTCAGCGCGGCGATAAAGGTTAGGAAAATAATCTTCTTCATAAAACTGCGGGATTAGTCGATGTTCTTTGGTTGCAATCCGGGGAATTCAAGAGATGCGTTCGCATCGCGAAACAGATGCCACCCCGGTGAAAGATTAGCCAATTAATTCAGCGGCTTTCTTTCGCCGATGAGTTCGCAAGAGCCACGATGTTACTGGATATGCAATGAGCGAACAAACGACGGAAAGCACCGTGGCGCCGATAGTGAAAGGCCAGACTATTTCCCAGCTTTCCCGAAAAAGCCTGCGGTAATAGTCCGCCGTCAACAAATGAGGGTCCTTGAGCAGGGCGACGCCTTCGGACGGGATTCGCAGCGGCAGTCCCAACAAAAAAGCCCCGATGGCGTAGGAACAGATAATGATTGGCACCAGTGTGAAGAAAGGATTGTTGATGAAGGTGCCGCTATAGATGGCTACCTTGTTGAAGCGAAACAGGAAGGCAACCGCGGTTGCCAGAATGGTGTGGAGGCCAAGAAGTGGGGAGAAGGCAATGAAAACCCCGATAGCAAAAGCAAGTGCCGTCCGCTCAGGTGGATCATCCAGCACGAGCAGACGGCGAAAGGTAGTACGAAACATCCTGTAAGTCTCTCGTCTCAGGTTTCAAGTCTAACAACCGCAACTTGAAACCCTGAGACTTGAAACTCGAAACTTTACTTGAAGCTGTTCAGAGCCTCCGCCTCATTGTCGTAGGAATCAAACACGGTTAACAGCTTCGTAATCACCAGCAGATTTTGAATCTTGTCGGTGAGATTCAACAACTTGAGTTGTCCACCATCTCGGCTGACAGTTGTGTAGTTGGCAATCAGTTCACCGATACCACTGGAGTCGATGTTTTTCACACCGCCGAGGTTCAGCAAGATCTTCTTGTTGCCGCCATCGACCAGGCCGCGAATGGCGTTGCGAAGCGAGACGGCGCCTTCGCCCATTCTTACCGACCCGTCCATGTCGAGAATTTTTACATCTCCTGCCTGCCGCTCTTTAACTTCGAGTTCTGCCATCTTTCATCTCCCTTGAAAGCTGTTCGACAAACCTGACACCTGTCTAAGAGACGGATTACTTGAAACTGGCGAGGGCGTCCGCTTCGCTCTCGTATACATCAAACACTGTCAGCAATTTCGTTATCGTCAACAGGTCCTGAAGTTTCTGTGTCAGATTGAGAAGCTTCAATTCGCCGCCTTCTTTATTGATGGCCGTGTAGCTGGAAACCAACTCTCCGATACCACTGGAATCGATGTACCCAACCTTCGCAAGGTTAAGAAGAATCTTCTTCTTGCCTTCTTCAAGCAACCGGCGGATAGCCGTGCGGAGAGCGACGCTGCCTTCGCCAATCGTGATCTTCCCATCCATATCCAGAATGGTTACGTCTCCGGATTGACGTTCCGAAATATTTAGCTCTGCCATTTTCAGCAATCTCCTTTAACGGATTTGCGGTTCTCAGATTTCGATCGCGCCACACAATGCAAATCGCAAACGCAAAAACAAACTGAACTAAAACTATAGTTTCTTCACCATGCGCAAAGTAGTGCCGCCTCTGGGATCCGCCGACCATTCGACCTCGTCCATAAAGTTGCGCATGAAAAAAATGCCCCGCCCGGAAGTCTTAAGGATGTTCTCTTCTTTGGTCGGATCGGGAATTTCGTCAGAACTGAAGCCGGGCCCCTGGTCGTGCACTGTGATCTCAAAAGTTCCGGGAGAAGTCTTCAAGCCGACTTCCGTAAACTTCGTTTCATCCAATTTGTTTCCGTGAACCACCGCATTCGTTATGGCTTCACGGACCGCCATGTCTATTCCGAAAGCAGCGTCTTCGCTGACACCCGCGCGACTGAGGAATTCAGAAACTGCATCGGCGGCTTCGTTAACAGCCTCGATGCGGCTGGCGAATCTGAGTTCGGTCGTCGCTAGGGTCACAATTAAAAGACATGGCCGCCCCAAGAGCCATCGCGTGTGGATCTCGGCTGTGGATGAAACTCCAAAAGCTACCCGAAGGATCGAGGGTTTAACATGCTGGCACACCGCGTGTCAAGAAGGTCATCCGAAGGGAAACCTTAATATTCAATCGGTTAACTGGACGATGCCTTTTCGCAATTTTGGTCTTCGAACTTTCGCCCCTGTAGACCAGCAAGATAAGATTGCCGCAATGAAAATTAGACCGGCACGACGAATCGAGGGAGATGTTCAACTTCCCGGTGACAAGTCTATTTCTCATCGTGCAGCGTTGGTGGCGAGTCTGGCACAGGGGACGTCCCACATCGCAAACTTTTCCACCAGTCAAGACTGCGCCTCGACGCTTTCCTGTTTGGCGAAGCTGGGGGTTCAAATCAAACGAAACGGAAGCGACGTAGAGATTCAGGGTGTAGGTGATGTTGGGTTTACTGCACCGAAAGAAGCCCTTGACTGTGGCAACAGTGGTTCGACGATGCGCATGCTCGCCGGCATTCTCGCGGGTCAGGAGTTTTCCTCAACCTTAACCGGCGATGATTCGTTGAGAGCGCGTCCGATGAGAAGGATCATTGAGCCGCTCGAGATGATGGGCGCGCGCGTTTTTTCCGACGACGGCCGCGCGCCACTTCGCATTGAAGGTAAGTCCGGGCTTATCCCGATCAGTTACGATCTTCCGATCGCAAGCGCGCAGGTTAAGACTTGTCTCTTGCTGGCTGGTTTGTCTGCTGAGGGCCAGACGGAAGTAAACGATCGACTGGGCGTGACGCGAGACCACACTGAGAGACTGCTGCAACTTTTCGGCGTGCCGATATCGACCAGTCAGAACGGCGAGGGCGAACAAACGTCTGCGGTAATTGGTCCAGCGCAATTTTGGGGACGCCCAGTTAACATCCCCGGAGATTTTTCTGCCGCCGCCTATTTGATTGCTGCCGCTGCGTTGCTGCCTGGTTCTGAGTTAGTAATTGAAGAAATTGGACTCAACGTTACGCGCACAAAGTTTCTGGAGACGCTGCGATCCTTTGGCGCTGACATTGAAGTTGTTGAGGAGCGTGAAGAGAGTAATGAGCCGCGCGGCACTGTCCGCATTCGCGGCCGGCGGTGGCTTCAATCGACAGGAGAAATCAGTGGCAAAACCACCGCTGCGCTAATCGATGAATTACCGTTGCTCGCCGTGGTTGGATCTCAATTGAGCCGGGGCCTGGTTATCCGGGACGCTTCTGAGTTGCGGACAAAAGAATCCGATCGGCTCTCAGCTACAGCCGCAAACCTGCGTGCAATGGGAGTAGACGTCAACGAATATGACGATGGCTTGGCCCTCGTCGGGCCAACGCGTTTACGAGGCGCCAGAGTCGATTCGCACCAGGACCATCGAATTGCGATGGCGTTCAGCATCGCGGCGCTGCTGGCTCAATGCGAATCAGAAATCATCGGCAGCGAATGTGTGGCTGTGTCGTTTCCGGAATTCTTTGAAGTCCTGAATTCGGTTGTTGAAAGGTAGGAGCTAGGAGTGTTTCAGGAGTTCATAGTTCAAGTAGGTGAGAGGTCAAGCAGTTCAGAGCTCAAACTTTAGTTTGTCTGCTATTCAGTTATGAACGGTCAACGAATATTCATCACCGGTTTCATGGGTTCCGGAAAGACAACGGTGGCCCGGGAGCTGGCGCGCCGGCTCAATTGTGGGTGGGTCGATCTGGATGATTTGATCACGAAGCAAGAACGACGGACACCCGGTGAAATAATCGATCAAGACGGCGAAGAGAAGTTTCGCGAAACAGAGACCCAAATGCTACGGCAGGTTTTGGGTACGCGTTCAGAACAAGTTATTGCAGCCGGCGGGGGTGCCTGGACCATTGCCGACAATCGCAAGCTGCTGGCCCAACATGGAGCGATTACCATCTGGCTCGATGCGCCATTCAAACTGTGCTGGAATCGGATTGAAGCAAGCGGGCAAGAGCGGCCTCTCGCACCGTCGTACGAGGCTGCGAGGCGGCGTTACCAGGAGCGACTCGATACCTATGCGCTATCGGATTTCCGTCTTGTCGTAACCGAAAACGAAACGCCTGAGGAGATCGGGTTGAGAATTGCTGGCTTAATTTCTCGCGACGGCACGAATAATTAAGAAGAGATTTATGGCAGTCCGCGCGAGCGGACGAAAAGCCCAGGGACTATTCTAGAATCATGTCCAAAGCAGCGAAAGAAGCGAGTGGGCTTAAGGTCGCCACGACTCTAACAAACGCCGACAACTGGAAGTCGTTTGCTGTCCTAACCGACGAGGGTTTCTACTCGCTCCTCACTGAAGATACCGGCGAGGTTCCCGTTCGCCTGTTTCTCACGCCCACGCTGCTCAACGACGCCGAAGACACTTTGTACCGGCAGATCGTCAATGCCACGCGTTTTCCCGGTGTGAAGCTGGTGGTGATCACGCCCGATGTTCACTACGGCTACGGCGTGCCCGTCGGTTGCGTGATTCTTACCGATGCAGGCAGCGGCGCGGTGGCGATGGGCCCAGTCGGCTACGACATCGGCTGCGGCATGATGAGCGCGCGTTCCGACGTTCCATTCGAAGAAGCTACGCCGGAAAAGAAGGTAGAGTTCAATCGCGCCGTGATGCAGCGTGTGCAGATGGGTTATGGCGGCAAGAGTGATCGACTCGGCGAGGTCTCAGAACAGGAATTCAACAACCTTGTGCGCGGGGGCGCTGAATACTATGTCTCGAAGTATGGCGCAACTTTCGATCGCAGCCGCGCCGAGCGACACCGCATTCCCGTCGACGACGATTGGAAGATTCCTCGCGGCGGCAAGGGCAAACCAGAACGCGGAATGAATCAGCTTGGCAGTCTGGGAGGCGGCAACCATTTCATAGAGTTGCAGCGTTCAGAGATGATCGGCACGCTTTTCCTGCAAGTCCACACCGGTAGTCGTGGTTTCGGACACGGTCTGGCGACGAACTATTTTGAGATGGCTCGCGAAGAGCGCCCCGACGCCGTCACCGACATCGATCTCGGATACTTCACGCCTGACTCGCGTCACTACAAGGACTATCTCAATGCCGTGGCAGCTGGCGGCAACTACGCGATTCTTAACCGGCTGGTAATTTTCGAAGAAGTAGCCGAGGCGTTCCGTCAGGTGTTCGGTTCCGATCTCGAGTTGATCTATGAAATCAGTCACAACCTGGTGCAGAAAGAATCGCATCCGGAGTTTGGCGAAGTGCTGGTCCATCGCAAGGGTGCAACTCGTGCTTTTCCGGCGGGACATCCAGCGCTGCAGGGAACTGTTTGGGAAGATACAGGTCATCCGGTCCTGATACCCGGCAGCAACAAGGACTACAGCTACATACTTCGTCCGCTCGCCGGAGCGGTGAAGAGCGCTTTCTCCGTGAATCACGGTGCGGGCCGTCGGCTCTCGCGCGGCCAGGCTAACCGAACGCTATCGCAAAGACAGATTGATGATGAGTATGCTGCGGCAGGAATTCTGGTGAATATCGATGGCCGCGTCCCGCTGGACGAAGCGTCGCCCGCTTACAAGTCTTCGGAAGAAGTTTTGCGCGCGGTTACGGAAGCGGGGTTAGCCGAAGTCGAGCACAAGTTGTGGCCGCTCGCTTCGCTCAAAGGCGTCGATGAGAAGCGGCGTGGTAAGAAGCGCAAAGGCAGGCGAGACAGGAAATCCAACGAACACTACTGACAGTATTCGCTTATTTAGCAGGCGATCCGCGAAGCAAATTCTTGGCAGGCCCAGATAGTGATGTTAGAATCCGCCGGTCAATCATCAACTGTAGGAGGCCTTTCCCCTAGTGGCTTCGCCCCTGATTGTATTAACCGCTTCATCTACTGAAGCGAGCGAGTGGCATCACAGCATCTGGCAGCAGATGATGTCCGCAACGGTGCCTTACAAATTCAGCAACCGCCTCTTCAACAAGGTTTCTTTCGAAAATGAATCGTGGCCGGACGGCCGGGCTAAGTATGTCCCCAACGGCCTGCGCATGGTTGAGACACTTTTGCTTCGCGAGTACGCGGAAGAAGATGTGGTCACCTGCTACACCGACAACCTCGAACAATTTGTCGGACCGGAAACTCAAGTGCTGGCAATTCATGCCCATAATCCCCTCGGCATCTCTTACGCGACAGATGTGTACGCCAAGATCTTTGGCGAGAACCTGATGCCGGTTAACGCGCACGAGTTTATTCGCATCGTTACGCATCCGGTTATCAAAAAATACCGGCCCAAAATTGTGGTCGGCGGACCGGGCGCCTGGCAGTTGGAGAAAGCTAACCGGCTGGATGAATTCAAAATCGACTACCTGATAGATGGCGAGATCGAACGCGCTTTCAGTGAACTTTTCAAACGCATCATGGCCGGCGATCCCTCCTTGCCAAGAATCATCAAAGTTCCGAAAGAAATGCAGGCTGGCGTCGACGAGATTCCGGTAGTGCGCCACCGCTCGACTTTTGGAGTGGTTGAGATCACGCGCGGGTGCGGGCGCGGCTGTCAGTTCTGTGGACCGGCAACAAAGGTTGGCCGCTCGTTCCCGTTGGAGCATATCGTCGAAAGCGCGCAGGTCAACGCGCGCGAAGGCGCGACCGAGATCATGATCGCTTCGGAAGACATGTTTCTTTACGAGCAACTACCAAACTTTGAAACAAATGTTCCGGCGCTGGAACAAATGTTTCAAAGTCTGATCGACGTTCCCGGAATCGAGACTATTCAAACATCCCACATCACCATGGCGCCGGTGGTAAAAGATCCGACCATTATCGAACGCCTAACGCCTTTGGTCGTCCCTTATTCACATGTCCACCACCGCGATTCGACTCATCCGGAAAAGCGCGTCGCAGATCCGATCATCGGCCTCGAAACAGGCAGCGCCCGGCTTTTCAACACCTACATGAAAGGCAAAGCGTATCCCTACAAGGGGCATCAGTGGCGCGATGTGGTGTTGAAGGGAATGGAAATTCTGAACCGGCACAACTGGTTCCCGTTCTGCACGTTCATTATCGGACTTCCCGGCGAAACTGACGATGACGTTAAAGAATCGCTCAACCTGCTTTACGATTTGCGCGACGCGAAGGGAACATTTGTCCCCACATTTTTTGTACCGCTCGAAGATACGCGCATGCAGAAGAAGGCCAGCGCCAAGATGATCGACATGACTGAGTTGCAGTGGGAGTTTTTCTTCACCTGCTGGAAGTACAACGTGGAATTCTGGAAAGGCAATCGCGTCAGCCTGAACGCGAAATTTTCCGTGGGGGCTCCGATTTACTACGCCAAACTCGGCAAGCGCTTATTTGGCAACGTCATTAAATATCCGCTGGCGCGTTTTGCCGGCGTGCCGGACCGCCTGCTGCGCAAACATCTCTACCTCGACTTCACCGGGCACTCGCGTAATCCCGCGGGCATGAAACCATTCGAAGGTGAGATTGTGCCCGGTTTCGAGAACGTCCGCGAGAAGGGCCTCAACCTCATCGACGCAACCCAACTGCATCACGCTCAATCTTCAAACCCAGCGCCGGAAATATCCGTTTCAGGCGACTGAAGCTGCGAAGTGGCCGGTCAAAGTGTTAGTCCCCACGGTCAACGAAGCGGAGGTGGAAAACCGGCGTTAAAGAAATAGATAAGCCTCCGAATCAGGTGAAGATCACTCCCCAGCGGATACGTCCCCCAATGAAAATTATCATCCCGGGTGGTTCAGGTCAGGTTGGCACTCTCCTGGCCCGCGCATTTACCAAGAACGGTGACGAGGTGGTTGTTCTTAGCAGAAGTCCGATAGACGCCCCGTGGCGCTCGGTCCAGTGGGATGGAGAAACAATCGATGACTGGACCCTTGAGTTGGAGAATGCGGACGTTGTTATCAATCTTGCCGGACAGAGTGTCAATTGCCGATACACGCTCGAGAATCGTCGAATCATCATGGATTCGCGCTTGAAATCGACTCAGATTTTGG
>JALZOO010000271.1 GCA_030913905.1 Acidobacteriota bacterium | reverse complement strand
GAATCACTTTGCCCATCGGCGTGAACGCGTAAACGTCTTTGGGATACAGATCGAGCTTCAGGGAATCCAGGAAGTCTCTCGAATCTTTGACCTCCTGAGTCCATTCAACCAATGAACGTAGAGCCTGGAAAGCGTTGTCATCATCCCGAGCGCCGCGCTTCCCTTCCTTATACTTCCAGTGCGCCGCGACGCCTTCTTCCGCGATCTGGTGCATGTCCTGGGTGCGAATTTGAACCTCGAATGATTGGCCGTCCAAACCAATCACCGATGTATGCAGCGACTGATAAAGGTTGTCGCGCGGCGTCGCAATCCAATCCTTGATGCGTCCAGGAACTGGTCGCCAGGTGTTATGAATAACGCCCAGGGCCGCGTAACAATGCCTGACTTCGTTTGGCGTAATTACGCGCGCAGCCACCAGGTCGTAGACCTGATCGAGATCAATCTTCTGCCGCTTCAATTTTTTCCAAATAGAGTAAAGACGCTTAACCCGCCCCTCCACACTCACGAACGGAACTTCAGCTTCGCGCATCTTCGCTTCAATCCGTTCCGTAACGCCGCTCAGAAACGCTTCATTCTCCGCGCGCCGTTTCTCGAGTTGTTCAGCCAACTCGCGATAGTCTTCCGGGTGCAGGTGGCGAAAAGAAAGGTCCTCAAGTTCGCCACGAAGTTTACCCATACCCAACCGGTGAGCGATGGGCGCGAAAATCTCCATCGTCTCTTCCGCAATACGTTTCCGCTTCTCCGGGCTGAGGTATTGCAGCGTACGCATGTTGTGAAGACGGTCAGCAAGCTTCACCAAAACAATTCTGACGTCATCAACCATCGCGAGCAGCATCTTGCGAACGTTTTCAGCCTGCTGCTCCTCCCGCGAAATGTTGCTGATTTGCGCGATCTTGGTGAGACCATCGACGAGGTGGGCGATTTCCTCACCGAAATACTTACGGATAGTATCGAGATCTACCAGCGTGTCCTCGACCACATCGTGCAGAAGCCCTGTGGCCACCGACACTTCGTCAAGCTTCATGGTGGCGAGAATGTTTGCCACCTCGAGCGGGTGGACGAGATACGACTCCCCAGACGCTCGCTTTTGTCCCTTGTGCTCGCGAGCCGAGAAAAGGTAGGCGCGACGCAGCAGATCAAGATTCGCCTGCGGGTGATTAACCGCTACCTTATCGACAATTTCTTCTATACGGATCATCTAAAGCCGTGTTGGTCAGTAAGCCGTTGAAAGGAAAAACCTTCGCTCCAGTATAACAAAAAGGTGATGCCCGACTCGAAAGTCGAGCATCACCGCGATCGAGCGCTAAATAGATGTAGGGCCTTACTTCTTTGCGGGCGAGGCTGCCGCCTTGGCCGCTTCCTCTTCCTTCTTCTTTTGGTTTTCTGCGGCCAGCTCGTTGGTGCGTTTCTGAGCTATCTCTCGCTGCTTATCCAACTCAGTTTTCCGGTCCATCTTGCCATCCATCTCCTCGAGCTTGGCGGCCTCGAGCAGTAGATTGGTTTTGTATGACCAGGCGGCTTCGCTATTCGGATCAAGCTTGATGGCGTTTTCGATCTCTTCGAGTCCACGTTTCACGCATGCCTGGGCAGTTTCAAAATCCTTTGAATCGGCTGGTTTCTTGTAGGAGACGGTGGCCCTATTGCCGGCACCGAGCGTGGTGGTCTTATTAGAAGGAAGCTCTGTGATTTTGAACGAGCAGTCCCAATCCCTGCTGGCCAGCACCACATAAGCTTCCGAGCGTTTCACCGGCTCGGTATTCGGGTCATTCGCGCGCGCGGAGATCCAACTCTTTAACTTGTCGTCCTCTTTAATCGCCCCGTAGAGATAGGCAATCGCCTTATAGGCTTCGTCGTTCTTCGGATTTTTTTCGAGAATGCGCTGATAGGCCTGAATTGCTTCCTGGGCCTTGGCAATATTCTCGGGAGTTTGGACGCCGGGACGATATTGAGCGTGAATAGTGCGGGCTATGAAGGCCGGGGCGGTTTTGCTTTCAGGATCGAGCTCAAGGGCTCTTCTGGAATACTGTTCCGCTTCTTCGAAGTGTCCTTCACGATACGCGCGAGCGGCCTCGTTAAGCTGGTTCTTTGATCGAATCCGATTGACCAGTCCGCAACCCGAGGCGGTCACAACAAGAATCGCCAACACGATGACGATTCTAGTTTGAGAGAGTTTCATTTATCAGTAGCTCCATTTTTAGTATTGGCCCAACATCGAGGGCTAGAGCTGTGCATGGCTCGAACTATAAAGACTACTGAGGCAGATCGTCGACTTGCAACCCAACCGGGCTCGCACCAGCGCCTTTGATAGCATCAATTACTTTTACGACGTCACCGTACTTCAAAGACCGCGGTGCTTTGACGAACACGGTTTTTTCTATGCGTTCATCTTCCGGCACATCCGTCCGCGTCTCCATGCCCGCCTTATAGGCACGAGTTTCCTTACGTTGTCGGAAAAGCTGGGCCAGACGCTGGCTCAAAGAACTCGTGTCGTTCACCGAACCGATATTGTCCTGGTTGAGTTTTAGTTGAAGATCATTGGAAATCGAGACTACCAGTGTCAGCGGATTAGGCTTCAACTGGCTCAGGTCCTCGTTGGGGTCGCGTTGAGTTGGAATGTCTGCCTGGAATTTAGTGGGCTTAAGCGGCGTGATCACCATGAAAATGATCAGCACTACCAGAAGCACGTCGATCAATGGGGTTACGTTGATATATGGAACCGCTTTGGCGCCGTGCGCTACCTGTTTTTCCTTCTCTTCCATCGACATGAGTCGTACTCCTCAACCTTCAATAAGCTTCCTCAGCTCGCGAGGCAAACCGTTTAGGCAGCAGGCCGCGCCGGCGCGGGCGCACTGGCGCCACCCGGGCCTTTCTTCTTGTCGGCAACCAAACCAATTCTATCGACTCCCAGGGCCCTTACCTCGTTGATAACCGTCACAACATCTCCGTAGCTGACCCCTACACCACTCTTGATGTAGACGATCTTATCCTCTTCCTTCTTAATGTTGTTGAGCAGCTTCTCAACCTTGGGTTTCACCTGTTCCTTAGAAAGTCTCTCCTTGCCGAGATAGTATTCGCCGTCACTGGGGATCGAAATGACAACCGAGTTGTCCTTGATGATTCGCTGGTCCTCCTCAGGATTCTGAAGGTCCTTCGGCAAGTTTACGGTGATACCGTGTTGCAACATGGGAGTGACGACCATGAAAATGATCAAGAGCACCAACATGATGTCGACCATGGGCGTGACGTTAATCTCGGATTGGAAGCCGCCTTCGCCTCCGCCACCTGACATTCCCATAACGAAAATCTCCTTCGCCGGGCAGCCGGCAAATATTATTCACTACTCCACTGATTGGACACCACTCAGTCAAGAGAGGTTCCAATTACGTCCCCGCTTAAGGTTTCAACTGCTTAGTGCGGTTCTTAATGAAGTAGTCGACCAGCTCTGAAGCGGAGTTGTCCATCTCGACGATAAAACCATCCACCTTACCTGTGAAGTAGTTAAACAACCACACGGCAGGAACGGCCACCAGCAATCCAAGCGCAGTAGTAAAGAGCGCCTCGGAAATACCGCTAGCCACGGCGCCGATACCAGCCTGGCCCGCGTCGCCCATCGCTCGGAACGCGTTAATAATTCCGAACACCGTACCGAACAGGCCGACGAACGGAGCCGTTGAGCCGATCGTCGCCAAGCCTGACAAGCCACGTTTGAACTCGGCCGTCTTGATGGCGATAGCTCGTTGCAACGCACGCTTCGAAGCTTCGATTTCGTCGCCTGAAATGTCTGACGACTGTTCGTGTGCACGAAACTCCTGCAGACCGCTGCTGACAACCATCGCGAGGTGCGATTTGCGGTGCTTGTCGCTGATGTTGATCGCTTCCTCTATCCGATCGTTTTTCAATGCCTGCGCCACACGTGGAGCAAACTCGCGCGACTGCTTTTTGGCTGCCGTGTAAGTGAGATAACGTTCCACCATGATGGCGATCGAATAAACCGACATGATCAACAGAATGATCACGACACTGATGGCAACGGCGCCCATACTCTTAATCATTGTCATCAACGAGAAGTGATCGACTGCGGCGGGGCTGGCGGCTGGCGCAGCTTCTTGCCACATGAAGAGCATAAAGCCAAGAGCTTTCGTTCCTAGAAGACTGGTTAGAATAGTCACGGTGAACCCTCCAAAAGGTTTTTCTTACATTGACAGCTCGCAGGGAACTCGCAGATTGAGCCGCCGAGGCTCGTACAGCGCCGAACCTCCGCAGTTATTGAGCCACAAAATTGTACGTGATGACGCCTGTCACCTTAACCGGCTGCCCCGACAATTTGGTCGGCGAGAATCTCGCACCGCGTGCGGCCGAGACTGCGACTGCTCGCAGCAACGGATGGCCGGACACTGCCTGGGCCGAGATCACGTTACCGTTCTCATCGATCGTCACCTGAACGACGACGGTCCCCGAAGCATGAGCCTGCCGCGCAATGGGCGGGTAAGCTGGTTTAGGTAAACTGATGGCTTTGCCGTTGAGCACGCCACCCGAGATAGGAGCTCGCGGTTTGGGCGGCGGCGGCGGTGGCGGTTCCTCAGCGATGTTTACGCTGGTCGGCCCAGCGACCATGCCCGTGCCAGTCCCGGGACCTGCAGCGAGTGGCGCAGCAGCATTCGAATCACTGCTGCCAACTATCGTAGTGACACCACGCCTGACTGGCGGAATGTTACTCGCTTTGGCCGAAACCTCTTTGGGCACAAGCTCGGTCCGGGAAACGTCGGCGATGAGTTCCTTGCGAACGTCGACGTTCTGTTCAACCTTTTGAGGCTTGGCTTCGGCCGGTTTCTCGGGTGTGGCCTGTTGCGGAACCGGAACCGGCGCCACGAGCGTAGTCAGCTCCAGGTCCTGGCTGTCGAGAGTGGCGTCATACCAAACAATGCCAACCACAAAAAGCGTGATGCCCAGAACTAGATAGATGGCCATCGTCCCTATAAGGAACGAGCCTTTTCGCGACAAGTCTTGTTTGTGCGAACCGGACTCTACAAGATTATCGAACATGTTTATCCTCCCTATTCCGGTGCCAAATGGATCAGGGGTGCAAAAGACTGTGAATACTAATTATTGCTTCTCGTTAACTGCTTCTCAAACGCCGACTTGTCATCGCTTGAGTTCGTTACAAATGAAGGGGAAACAGCAGCCTGGTTGATTTCTATTGAAGCCGCTGTGCGAGAAAAAACTCGCCGGCCTTCTCAACAGACTGCCGCGCGCCCAACCTTCGCTTCCACAACGCGGGTCGACTTTTGAGTATTTAATTGGCCAGCAACGGCGTCAGTCTATGCCGCAACGCGCGGCAAAGTCAAGGGCAAACTTATAACTACTTTAGTAGAGAAAATGCCTGATTCGTTGACCTTGCAACGGTGATTCTAAGCGCTACCCGCTCCTCGCGATCGCTTCCCCGTTCCGCTTTGCAAAGGTTGTCGTCCGCCAGCAGTGCTTGCTCGCGCACCACTCGACGAAGAAAGGTTTATTGCCGTGGCGGAAGCCTTTTCAGCGGCTTCAAGGCGCTGTTCCCACCACACCATGATCGGGCTGGCAATTGCGACTGACGAATAGGTGCCAAAGATTACCCCGATTAACAGCGCCAGCGAGAAACCTCGCAGCACTTCTCCTCCAAACAGCACCATCGCCAGAACCGAGAGGAACACTAGTCCGTTAGTGATTGCCGTTCGCGACAGCGTTTGGTTGACAGCATCGTTGGTAATTTTGTATAGCGACTCACGCCGATGAAGCCGACGGTTTTCTCGAATTCGATCGAACACAACTATGGTGTCGTTGACGGAAAACCCGACGAGAGTGAGTAGTGCCGCGATAACTGTCAGGCTCACTTCCCACTGAAAGAGCGAAAAGAAACCCAGGGTTACGAGTACATCGTGGAACACAGCTATGACAGCGGCTGCGCCATAGGTCCATTCAAAACGGTAGGCTATATATACGAGAATCCCCACCAGCGCTGCCAGTGTGACAGCTATCGCCTTGTTGCGAAGTTG
>JALZOO010000262.1 GCA_030913905.1 Acidobacteriota bacterium | reverse complement strand
AGATAATAATCTTGAGCCGGTTTGCCGCGCGTTCGACGTCGACGTGGGAAACGCCCGCGCCGGCGAACCGTTGTTTCAGCACGCGCTTCAGCCGGAGATCTTCCAACAAGAACTCGCCGTACTGCTTTTTCGCAAACCAGTGCGAGTGCCAATCCTTGTTGTAACCAAGGCGGAATCCGTAGGGATGAACTTTCTGACCCACAATCTTCTCCAGTTCTTTGTTTCGAATCTGAGATCTCAAATCTGAGATGTCAGATCAATCGCCTCTGCTGAAATCTCAAATTTGAGATCTCAATCAATCGACTGTTACTACTCGTCTTCCTTCTTCGCGGTCTTCTTCGAAGCCTTCTTCGCAGGCTTTTTCTCGGCATGTTCAGCAGCCTTCGTTTCAGACTTCGCTTCCGCCTTCGGCGCCACACGCTTCGCCCTCGGCGCTGCTACTGCTCCGCCACGCCGGCGGCCTTTGCTTTCGGCTAACTTCGCCGGCTTCGACGCGACCAACTTGTCGGCCTTACCCTTAACACCAGGCTCAGGTCGTGCGTCATTCGAAAGCTGAATGGTCACGTGACAGAAGTGGCGCTGCTCGCGATAGGCCCGGCCCTGAGGCGCGGGGCGCACACGTCGCCGGTTCTTAGTCGGCCCTCGGTCGACATACACCGTCTTCACCCAAAGGTCGTCCGGATCGATAGCTACGTTCGCCTTTTCCGCCGCTTCGTTTGCATTGGCAATAGCCGAGCGCACGCACTTCTCAATCAAGTTTGAGGCGCGCTTGGTCGAATAGCGCAGAATCGCTAAAGCCTGATTGACGTCTTTGCCGCGAATCATATCCACTACCAGGCGCGCCTTTTGCGCCGACCCTCGAAGATATCTCGCACTTGCTGTCGCTTCCATCCTGAACCTCTTGAATCGTGAAAAGTAAATCGTTCGGCTATTTACGATTTACGATTTACCCTTTACCTACTTAGCAGGCGCTGCTGCCGGCGCCAGCTTCGTTGTCTTCTCCACCTTTGTACCCGAGTGCCCCTTAAATGTTCGCGTCGGAGCAAACTCGCCCAGCTTATGGCCCACCATATTTTCCGTAACGTAAATCGGCAGGTGACGTTTGCCGTTGTGCACGCCAAACGTAAGGCCAACCATGTCTGGCGTAATTGTCGAACGCCGCGACCATGTCTTGATTACCGGCGGCCGCTGTCCACCAGCGCGCGCTCGCTCGACGGCCTTTTGAACGCTGGCGTCGATGTACGGTCCCTTTTTAACTGAACGTGGCATGTTGCTCCATTTCGGATTTCGGATTGCGAATTTCGGATTGAAAGCGGCTCTTTAAATCCGCAATCCGAATTCCGAATTCCGAAATTTACTTAGTTCTTCGGTCCTTCAAAATCATTCGTTGCGTTCGCTTATTGCTGCGCGTTTTGTAACCACGAGTCGGCTGCCCCCAGGGCGTGACCGGATTGCGCCCGCCTGACGTCTTTCCTTCACCACCCCCATGCGGGTGGTCCACCGGATTCATGGCGACGCCGCGTACGTGTGGCCGAATGCCTTTCCAACGCGACCTGCCCGCCTTACCGTAAGAAACGTTTTCGTGCTCAATGTTGCCGACCTGGCCGATAGTGGCCTTACAAACGAGCGGCACTCGTCGAACTTCGCCCGATGGCATTCGCAGTTGGGCGTAGTCGCCTTCCTTGGCCACGAGTTGGGCAAACGCTCCGGCTGAGCGCGCCATCTGCCCGCCTTTACCCGGACGCAATTCAATGTTGTGAATCTGCGTGCCCAACGGAATATTGATGAGCGGCAGAGTGTTGCCGGGCAGAATGTCTGCCTCGGAGCCGCTCATGATCGTCTTGCCAACCTCAATACCACTCGGTGCAATGATGTAACGCTTCTCGCCATCGAGATAGGTAATCAGAGCGATGTGTGCCGATCGATTCGGGTCATACTCGATCTGCGTAATCCTACCGGGCACGTCTTCTTTATCGCGCTTGAAATCAACCACGCGGTAGAAACGCTTGTGGCCGCCGCCACGACGCCGCACCGTGATGCGTCCATCGTTATTGCGCCCGGAGATTCGCTTCTTCGGTTCGAGCAGCGACTTCTCAGGGACTGCGCCCACAGTCAGCTCGTCTCGCGTGAGATAAGTTTGATACCGTCGCGCTGGAGAAGTTGGGGTTAGTTTCTTAATTCCCATAACAAATTTCGAATTCCGAAATTCGAATTTCGAATTTCTTAGATTGATTCGCCGTAATCGACAGGCTTCTCGCCCTGCTTCAACGTCACGTAAGCTTTCTTCCATGACGGCTTGCGCCCTTCGAAGCGTCCGCGCCGCGCTGTCTTGCCCATGAAATTGATCGTGCGCACGTGGTCAACCTTGACCTGAAAAATAGACTCGACTGCCGACTTGATTTCCGGCTTCGTGGCGCGTCGATCAACGCGGAAGGTCAACAACTGACCTGTATCCTGCGATTCTTCCTTCGCTACCAGAGCCTTTTCCGTAATCACCGGCGACTTGATGATGTCCCAAACCGTTCTCATTTTTCTTCAGCCGCCTCCTTCTTCCGTTTGGGCGCGGGCTTCGCAGTCTTTTCCGGCGCCTTTCGGGCTCGTCTCGGCTTTGCCGGCTCTGACGTTGCTGCGGCTTCCGCTGCCGGCTGCGAAGTCACTTCGTTGTCTTCGCTTTCTTTCTTTGGTCCCAACAGTTGCTCGAGCTCTTTGGCCGCCTCTTGCGACAGAATCAATTGCTCGTGATAGAGCAGGTCGTAAATGTTCAAGCCGAAACTGTTGACTACCTTCGCGCTTTGCACGTTGCGGGTTGACAGCAAAAGGTTCTCGTTGTCCAGGGAATCAACAATCAGTGTTTTGCCCTGATGGCCCAACTGCTTCAACGTTCCCACAAACTCTTTCGTCTTTGGCTTCTCGAGTGACCAGCCGTCGACCAGAATCACTTTGCCTTCGCGAACTCGTTCTGAAAGCGCCGAGCGCAAGGCGCCGTGACGCATTTTCTTCGGCATGTTGTATGACCAGTCGCGGGGTTGCGGCCCGTGAACGTTACCGCCACCCTTCCAAAGCGGCGAACGCAGCGACGCGATTCGCGCACGGCCGGTACCCTTCTGCTTCCACAGCTTGCGGCCTGCGCCGGAAACGTCACCGCGGGTCTTCGTCGCGGAAGTTCCCTGACGAGCGTTGGCCATGAAGTTTCGAACGGCCGCGTGAATCAGCGCTTCGTTGAGCGGTGCGCCAAACACGACGTCAGACAGCTCGACTTCGCCAATCTCTTCGTTCTTTAAGTTGCGCACCTTAACGGTAGGCATGTCTCACTCCAGTTAAAGTAACTATCGTTTTCTCTTCACGCGCGTCGCAGCCTTTTGAACCACCACCACGCTTCCATTAGCACCGGGAACCGCGCCCCGAATCATCAGCAGATTGTTCTCTGCATCAACACGCGCAACCGTTAACCCTTTTACCGTGATCCGCGCGTCGCCCATGTGGCCTGACGACCTCATGCCTTTAACTACTCGCGACGGATACGCAGAAGCACCAATAGAACCGGGCGCGCGCACATTCATCGAGCCGTGCGATTCCGGGCCACGACTAAAATGGTGGCGCTTGATGGTGCCTGCAAAGCCTCGGCCCTTGGACTTACCGACGACATCAACCACGTCGCCGTCAGCAAATTGATCGACCAGAATCTTGTCGCCAACGTTCATTTCTCCGGAGGCTCCGTCCAGACGAAACTCCTTCAGAATGCGCGTCGGTGGCAGGCCGCCGCCGGTTTTTTCGAAGTGACCGCGCATCGGCTTCGTCACGTTTTTCAGCTTGGGGGGGCGCTCATCAACCAGGCCAACCTGTACGGCGTCGTAACCGTCAGCGCCCGCGGCCGACTTCGTTTGCACGACCACACATGGTCCAGCCTTGATGACGGTGACGGGGGTAACCACGCCGTCCGCCGCAAAGATCTGGGTCATCCCGATTTTTCTTCCGATGATTCCGTTTATCATTGCCAATTGTCCATTGCCAATTGCCGATTTCCAGTAGCCTGCTGCCATGCCACGATCACCAATTCGGCAATTGGCAATCGGAATTTGGCAATGGCGTTACTGCCGTCCGAACGCCTTAATTTCCACATCGACGCCAGCCGGAAGATCCAGCTTCATGAGCGCATCAACGGTCTGCGGCGTGGGATCAAGAATGTCCATCAGGCGCTTGTGCGTTCTGATTTCAAACTGCTCACGCGACTTCTTATCGACGTGCGGCGAGCGAAGCACCGTCCACTTGTTTTTGATCGTGGGCAAAGGTATCGGGCCAGCCACTCGCGCGCCGGTTCGCTTTGCTGTTTCCACGATCTCAGCGGTGGACTGGTCCAACACGCGATGATCGTAGGCCTTCAGTCTGATTCGGATTTTTTCGTTAAGCATTAATTTGTCCGTTGTTCGTTGTCAGTTGTCAGTTGTTCGTTGTTCGTGTCTTGCAACTGCTCACTGCTCACTGCTTACTCGACGACTTCGCTGACCGTGCCGGCTCCCACCGGGCGACCGCCTTCGCGAATCGCGAACCGCAGCCCCTTCTCCATGGCAATCGGCGCGATCAACTCGATCTCCATCGCCACGTTGTCTCCCGGCATCACCATCTCCACTCCCGTAGGCAAACTCGCAACTCCCGTCACGTCCGTTGTCCGGAAGTAAAACTGCGGCCGGTAGCCCGTGA
>JALZOO010000584.1 GCA_030913905.1 Acidobacteriota bacterium | reverse complement strand
ATATTCTGACCTCCAGGGACTCCAGAGCCTATCCAATGTGAATCCTCTATGGGTTGGACCTATAAGGTGGGGGGTTGTCGCAACTCGTCCGGGGTGATGCTTGTTGAAGTATCTGGAGCAGTTTGCGTTTGAGAGTGATCGTTGATGAGCTCTTTCAGTTCCTTGCCGGGCTTGAAATAAGGAACACGTTTAGCCGGAATGCTGACAGGATCTCCGGTTTTTGGATTTCGGCCGCGACGAGCGCCTCTTTCTCGTACGCGAAAACTACCAAACCCGCGAAGCTCAATCTTTTCACCCTGGTTCAGTGTTTCGATGATGCTTTCAAAAACGATTTCAACTAATCGTTCAGCGTCTTTTTTGGTCAATTCAGCCGCTTCGGCTACATCTTCGACAAGTTCCGCTTTAGTCATGCATCACCTCGGCTAAAAGGATGGCTCACGTCCGGGAAAAGATCTCGAAGCTAAAGTTTTGGTTCATCTTAAAAGACTGGCGAGGTGTGCTCGAGCACGTACACTATCAGAAAACAATCATGCCGGGCAAGATAGAGTCTTTTTGCTAACCCGTTGAGATCAGCAGCTGAACGACCGATCTTCGCCGCCTCCAGTTAGACCTTACTGTTCTCTTCTTCCGCAACCTCGGTAGGTGCAGCTTCGGGCGCCGGCTCCGACTTCATTTCCGGTTCAGGCTCCTGAACTTCAAGTTCCTGGTCCGACTTTCCCCCAGGTTCCGGCTCCTTAACTTCCTTCACTTCGGGCTCTGGCTCCGTAACATCCTTCACTTCAGACTCGGGTTCTTTTATCTGTTCGACGTCGGGCTCAGTCTCTGTTTTCGCGGCTGGTTCCGGAGTTGTCTTCGGCTCGGAGCGACCCAGACCGAAGTCTGCAAGTTCGCCTAAGGAGGCCATTCCACTGCCCGCCTGCGAAGAATAGACCTTGGTGTCTACAATGGGTTCATCTTCTTTGCCGACGGCCCGTGCCGAGAGACCAATCTTCTTGCTCTCATTGTCGATTCTCAAGATCTTAAATTCAATCTCCTGGCCCAGTTGCACCACGTCCTCCGGTTTTTCCACACGGTCGTCCGACAGCTCTGAAATGTGGCAGAGTCCTTCGAGATTGTCATCCAGTTCGACAAACGCTCCGAAGTTTGCAAAGCGGGCAATCTTCCCGCGCACGACGTCACCGGGCTTGTGTTCGTTGACAAACCGATCCCAGGCGTTTGGCTCTAAATCCTTGATGGAAAGCGACAGCCGGCGATTTTCCGCGTCAATGCTGGTGATGACGGCGTCTATCTCCTGCCCTTTCTTCAGCACTTCGCTGGGATGCTTGATTCGCCTGGACCACGAGATATCGGAAACGTGCACCAGCCCATCGACCCCATCTTCAATCTCAATGAAAGCGCCAAAGTCGGTGAGGTTGCGAACGCGGCCATGAACGCGGGTTCCCACCTGGTAGCGTTCGTGCAGGGTTTGCCAGGGATTATCCTGGATCTGTTTCATTCCCAGGCTGATTCGCCGCGCCTTGGGATCAACGCTCAAGACTTCAACTTCAACTGCGTCGCCGGGATTAACCAACTTGCTGGGGTGCTTCACTCGTTTTGACCAACTCATTTCCGAGACGTGAACCAACCCCTCAACGCCGTTCTCCAGTTCCACGAAGGCACCGTAGTCAGCAACGCTGGCGATCCGGCCGGGCACCCTCGCTCCCACGGGAAAACGCTCGTCAACACTGGACCACGGATCAGGCAACAACTGCTTATAGCCCAGCGAGACTCTCTCGCGTTCGCGATCAAACTTCAGCACCTTGACCTGTATGTTGTCGCCGACTTTGAAAAGTTCGCTGGGATTCTGCAGACGTCCCCACGACATGTCAGTCACGTGCAACAACCCGTCAACGCCGCCGAGATCAACGAACGCGCCATAGTCGGTCAAATTCTTAATCTGACCCTCAACAACAATATCCTCTTCGATGTGTTGGAGTGTGCTTCCCTTCCGACCGGCATTCTCCTCCTCGATGACTGCCTTACGCGAAAGGACAACGTTAGAACGTTTGCGATTGAGTTTGATTACCTTCGCTTCAATTTCCTGGTTGCGCAGCGAATCGAGGTTGCGAACCGGACGAACGTCAACTTGGGAGCCCGGCAGAAACGCGGCAATACCATCGATGTCGACACGCAAGCCGCCCTTGATGCGTTCAATAACCCGACCATTGATATTGGTCCCGTCGCGGTAACACTTCTCCAGGTCGTCCCAGGCCTTCATGCGCACGGCGTCTGCGCGTGACAAGATCGGCAACCCATCAGCGGTTTCCATGTTCTTGACCAGCACGTCAACCTCATCGCCCGGCTGCACCGCTAGTACACCGTTTTCAGTGAATTCAGCGGGATTGACGATGCCTTCCGACTTGTAGCCGAAATCGATCACCACACCGCGCTCGCTGATTCCGACGACGGTGCCACGAACCACTTCGCCTTCCTGCAGAGAGGCCTGCTCCTGCTCAAACTGATCAAGCAGTTGGCCGAAGTCGACATCGCCACCCGGACGCTGTTCATCGTCCTCGTCAGCACTGGGGGCTGCCTTGGCAGTTGCAGGGGCCGTAATGTTTGCCGATGGAGAATGCGAGAGGTCCTGCTCGCCGGAAGATGGGTTGTTCTCGTTGGTTGGTTGGTTGTTGTTTAGTTTCGTTTCTTCACTAGCCATGCGAACTCCTGTGACGTCCCGGAAAATTCACTGCCTGAGATCGTATTAAACGTTCATGCGCCCGATAGCCTTGCTATCCGACGGAGGGCAGTGCTCAAGCGGCACTTGCGTCGTTTGCCTTGGCGATTTTGTCGGGAAGCTTGCGAGGATTGCGAGCCGTTCAGATTGGGAAAAGGGGTTATTATGTGTTTCGATTTCCGCCGCGCCCGTAGTCACCCGCTTGGATCCGACAATCACCAGCCACTTACCGGGTAGGTTCGCAATGTACACGTCTGGAGAAGCACGTGTCAAGGTGCTGACCTGCCCGGCTGTGATGGGAGTTTGCGAAGCTAAAGCGCAGTTGCGTCGCGGCGGAGAACAACTACGGGCTCGTAGCTGCCACGCCATCCAGTCCCCGCGGAACTACGTAAACACCAGCGGAGTGTGAACCGACGAAGAGAGTGTTTTGATTATGCGGATCCAACGCCAGCGCCCAGATCCTTTGACTTGGCACGCGTTGCTCCTTCGGATCAATGCGCGCCCAGGTCATGCCGGCATTGACGGAACGATACACGCCCCCGCCTATTTCGCCGGTCTGGTATGCGTTGCCCGCAAAAATCTCCTCGCTGTTGCGCGGGTTGATCAGGATACTTGTGAAGTCGCCGAAAGGTAGATTGCCACCGCGCCGGCTCCAGCTTTCGCCATTGTCGCGCGACATGTAAAACGCCTGTTTGGTTCCAACATAGATAAAGTTTGGTCGTTGCACATTTCTAACCACAGTGTTCACTGGTGCATCGCTCGGCACTCCAGAAACTCGCTGCCACGATTTTCCGGCATCACGCGAAACCAGGACACCTGAAGCAGCCGTCCCCACCCAAATCGTCTCCGGAGCCTCCGCATCGGCAGAAATGCTTGTGGTTCGCTGGTCTAAACCCGAGCCATAAGGCATCCTCTGCCATCCCTGCGTCGGATCAAAACTGCGGAACAAACCGGCATTGGTGGCCGCGAGGAACACTGGCCGTTGCGTTGCAATGTCAACTGTTTGCGCGAGCGCATTCACCGCGTCGGACAAAATGACTGTCGCACTTGGGTCTGGTGCGCCACCAACCCTGGCCACGCCTAACGCGGCAAGAGTTGCGTCATCCAGTTTTCCAGTTGCCATTAGGCGTCGAGCGGATTGAAATCTCTTTACAGCAGCAAGGGTCTTGGTTCCAGCTCTGCCGTCGGGCACTCCTACGTCGTAGCCTGCTGCATTCAATGCCTGTTGGGCACGACGAACAGTTTCACTCGCAGCGGCTGCCGCTGAAGCTCGGCGAGCGGTCCTTTTTTTCTTGCCGGTGGCCGACTTAGCGGCTGTCCACACAGGAGCCCATGAAGCTCCCCTGTCGAGCGAACGATAGACGCCCAAGTTAGTCCCCAGATAGATCGTGTTCGCGTCGCGACCATCCTGCAGAATTGAATAGGTAATCAGGCGCGGCGGCATGTTGCGCATCGATGGCCGCCAGGTTTCACCGTTGTCGGTGCTGACAAACAGAAAACCGCCGCCGGTAGTCGTGTTGATAGTGGCCGCGTAAATTCGGTTTGGAGTCTCACGGTCGGCAACGATTACGTTGGCAAACCGGCCGCTGTAGCCGCCATTAGTAGGAGCAAAGTTTTTCCCACCGTCATACGAAACCATCACGCCGTAGTTATTGGTGCCAATGTAGATTGTCTGCGGTCGCGAGGGATGAACGGTTATCGAGTTGATCTCTAACTGCCTCGAAGTTGTGACCATCCATGAGTCAGCATCACCGCCACGTTCAGAACGCCAAAAACCTTCCGTGGTGCCGGCAAACACCAGGCCTGGAATCGAAGGGTGCTGAAGAATCGCCCTGGTACGGCGCGACTGCGAAGGAATTCCCTGCACTTTGCGCCAATTGTCTCCGCCGTTTTTAGTTTCGTAAATACCGCTGCAGGCAGAAGCAATCACATGGTTCGCATCGCGAGGGTTGATATTGATAGCAAAAATGTCTGAGTCATCAATGATGCCTTTCTTGATGCTTTTCCAGGTCTTGCCCCCGTCAGTGGTCTTGTAGGGCAAATACCATGTGCCGGCATAGATGGTGTTGCTCGTTCTCGGATCAATTGCCAACGATTCCACGTGCACCAATCCCGGAGTGTTGTATGTGGGCAATTGCTGCCAGGTATCTCCGGAATTATCAGACCTGAATATTCCATTAAATGTGCCGGCAATCAGCACACTTGGATTTGCGTCTGACTGCGATAACGAATGCACAGCTTCATTCTTCAATTCCGGACTCTCACGCCATTTGCGCCCACCGTCCGTAGACTTGAAGAATCCACCCGGCTCTTTGTGTCTGTGTGCACCTACGTAGAGAGTATTTGAGTCTCTGGGATCGACAACTATGTGATCTACAAAAAGCTTCGGCCGGTTAAAGTTGTAGAGAAACTGCCAGGTCTTGCCCCCATCTGATGATGTGTAGAGCTGTCCGTCCAGAGTTCCGAAATAGAAGCGGTCGGGATTGCTTGGATCAACGACGAGATCGCGTACGTCGCCTCCCGGAGGGCCATTGCTGCGCCAATCATCCGAGTACTTGCCAGGATCCGCAGGATTTTCATTATCAGCATCCACGCTCCCGCCCAACGCTCCAAATTGTGAAGCACTGACAGCCAGGAGAAGTCCGAGAACGATAAGTTTCAGCAATAGTTTATTCATAGTTCTTAAAGCCATTTTCAAAATCGTAGAGCGCTTGGGGGGCGCGTGTTGGGATTTTAATACAAATTCGTGCTTTTGTATTCAGCTAGTTCCAATCCTTTCGATGCGCAGTCTTCCGTGGGCAGTTGCAACGACCAGAAGGTGCCGACAACAGCGAAGCGGGCGATGTTTATGAAAACACCGCCCGCTCCGGATAGGTGCGTCACTTAGACGCGAGTCTAATTGTTATTCCTCATCCATTCCGCGACCACGACGAGTGCGTCGGCGTGGAGCAGTCCTGCAAGCTGGACAAGGCGAGATGGTGTCGGTAGCGGTTGCCGCTGGAGCAGTCGCACCAGTTGGTACGATCCAAAGCTCAACGGTTAGAGCAGACCGGCAGCCGCCATCAATTGTTACCAACCGGCCGGCATCGATGCCGCGCGTGTTGACCAGGTAGTCCTTAGCGCGATCGGCTCGTGCCTGTGCCTCACCTTCGCAGCTGCCGTAGGCAATGATGTAGCCCTGGCTGCCGGGTTGGTTCTGCAATTGAATAGCGTAGTTGTCGAGACGAGCCTTCTCATCGTTGAACGTGATGTTGCCATACTCGTCAAACTTACTCGGACCTACCGGCAACGGCCGGACCGACGTAGAGCACGACGCAGTCCTCGAGCAAGCTGGATCAAGTCCACCGAGCTCAAGCGTCGCTGTGACTGTCTGCCCAGCAAGTCCGGAAGTGTCGACCGTAATCGACGAGGTTCCCTGACCACCGCTGATGGTGCCAGCCGACACTGACCAGTTGTACGTTACCGAAGCATCCGAAGAGACGGACGAAGTAAACGTGATGGGCGAACCCTGTTCAACATCCGACGGGCAGCTTACTGAAACAGTCGGACATGGCGGTCGGCAGTTGGTGCACTCGGCAACTGTCACTGTAGTAGATTCAGTTGCGGTGTGCGTATTGCCGTCGTTAACCGTTACGGTTGCCGTATATGTTCCTGGGTTTACACCAGAGAGATCCCAGACAACTCCGCGGCCCTCACCCGTTAGCGTTCCGCCCGTTACCGACCACGTATAAAGCAACGTGTCGTTGTCTGCGTCGACGCCGTTTCCCGTCAAGTCCACCGAACGCGTGGCGCTAGGCGTACAAGTATCGGAACTTGTTCCCGGCGGGCACGGTAGAGTGATCGTAGCGCTGGATACCGATATCGAAACGGTAGGCGCCACGTTTGGCGGAGGCGGCGGAGTCCGCGGATTACGATGGCCAAACCAGAACTGGAAGATGAACCCATTGGGGTCCTCCGAGAACCGGAAGCCACGCGGCAGTCCATTCGCGGTCGCCGGTACTGTGGTGGCCGGGACAATTTGAAACGGCTGAGGTCCTACTGGATCGACATTGGTGATTTGAGCGACGCTAACATTAAAGTCTCCAGGTTCAAAGTGGTCGATATCCTGCGGGTTCATATGCCGGCGATAAGCCGCACCAAATCCCCACCATCGACGTGGAAAGACTCTAAAACCACCAATTGCGTCAACAGGATTGTTGGGGAATGCGTTAAGTGTGCGACCGCCGACGTACATAACCGACTTCACTTCACCAATCAACTGGAAGTGCTCGTTCACAGGAAAGTCGAAGCCGACGCCCGCGAGGAATTCATTCGCCCGGTCTAACAGGACAAACCCACCTGGATCTTTCGGGTTGCTGTTAAGAATATAGCCGAGGTTTGCTGAAACGTTGACATGCTTGCTAAGGCGACCGTCGGCAAACATCACCAGACCAAAATCGCCAATATCCCCGCCCGGACTCGCACCGCGCTGCAGTTGATTGAAGCCGGAGAAGGAATCGCCCTTGTCTGGATACCAGCGGTAAAAGGGAATGAATCCGAACCCGAACGCGTCATTCGGGCCAGTCAACCGAAGCTTCGCGCCAAATACCAGGTTCCCAAAGCTCGATTGGCCATATAGCCGATTAACAAATGGGGCATCCGGCAGATAGGCGGGAGCGATGGTAAAGGTTACTGGTACTACGATTGGCAAGGTCAACAATGTCGCCGGTAGCGTAGCGGTTGCAAGGACAATACCTGGCAGGATGCTCCCTACCGGTGAACCAATACCGGGATAAGCGGCCGCCGCGCCAAAGTTACTCTGTCCGCCGTTGGCTGGTCCAAGGATCGCGTTGAAACCCGGGAAACCGAAATTTCCGATGATGTTGCCAGGACCTGTGTTAAACGCCCCGGCCGACCCACCGACAAATGGATATTGAACAAACGGCTGATTGAAGGCTGGCCGGAAAACAGCGGTCCCGGCGATTGTCCCTACATTGCCTGTTGGCGCCAGCACTATAGCGGGCC
>JALZOO010000219.1 GCA_030913905.1 Acidobacteriota bacterium | reverse complement strand
TTGGCGATTGGTGAGCTACTACGCACGTTTGAAGCATCGATTCCTGGCGCCGCTCTACCGGCTTTTCCGACGAGTCCCCGAACAGACCCAAACTAGACCCATACGACCCGCCTCAGAAGGACGAATCCCGGTGGACGATTAGAGCACCAAAGAGCGCCCTCATTTAATAGAAAGAAGTTCAGTCCTTCTCAACATGCCCGTAGATTGACTCGCAAAGTCTCCGCGAGTACTCGTCCGCCCCCGTTTCCCGTTGACCTCAAAACAATTGCACATCAGTTGTTATTCTTCCTGGCCAACCGACCGCTGATCGCCTCACCCTGCGAGACGGCGAGTTGGACCAGCTGGCAGATAGCCGCGATCTGTTCGGAATCTACCGAGGTCCCGGTGGGCAATTGCATGACGCGCTTGACCAGTCGCTCAGTCACCGGCAGCATCTGCCCGGCCTGTGGATAGATTGACCGGTAAGGCTCCATGCGATGGCAGCCTGGATAAAAATAGCGCCGGGCAATCACATTCTCGGCCCAGAGCAATTCCACCAACTGATCCCGGCTGATCTGTGTCACCGATTCATCCAACTCGATGACGATGTATTGATAGTTATTCCGCTCGCTCTGGTCATAAGAGAGCAACGTGATACCCGGCACGTGTCGCAGTGCCGCCTCGTACTGCCGATGGTGGAGACGATTAACGGCTATAAAGTCGTCCCTGCTCTCCAATGAAGTTAAGCCCATAGCGGCAGAAATCTCACTCATCTTACCGTTTGTCCCGACAGCGTCGACCTGGTCGTAGCCGACGAACCCGAAATTCTTCAGCAGACGGAGTCGCGCGGCCAAATCATCGTTATTCGTCGTCACAGCGCCGCCCTCAAAGGAGTTACAGAATTTGGTCGCGTGGAAACTGAAGACTTCAGCCTGACCGAAACCGCCAACCATCTGCCCGCGAGCCGAGCTGCCCAGCGCATGAGCGGCATCGAAGAGGAGTTTAAGGTTGCGGCGCGCCGCGATCTCCGTCAAGGCCTCAACATTGCACGGGCGGCCCCAGAGGTGAACCCCGACGATACCGGTAGTCCGAGGTGTGATCAATTCTTCGATCCGACTCGGATCCAGGTTATGCGTTTGGAAGTCAACGTCGCAGAAAACGGGCGTGAGGTTCTGCCATTGCAGCGCATGCGCAGTGGCGATAAAGGTGAATGATGGGACGATTACCTCGCCCTGCAGCCCCAGGGCGCGGATTGCGATCTCTAACGCCACCGTCGCGTTGCACATCGCGATGCAATGCTTGACGCCAACTATGGCAGCCAGATTGCGCTCGAATTCCTGAACATAGAAACCGTTGTTGGTAAACCAGCGCCGGTCAAGAATGTCGCTGACGCGCGCCAGCAAACGGCCGCGGTCTCCGACATTCGGGCGACCGACGTGCAACTTCTCGGCGAAAGCTGGCGGCGCGCCGAAGATCGCGAGTTCATCTACGCGCGTCTTAGTAATCATAGCCGCTAATGGTCCGGATCACTCTGGCTGGGGTCCCATACGCAAGCACGCCGTCAGGGATGTCATGAAGCACGACCGAACCGGCGCCAATGACCGAGCCAGCGCCGATTCTGAGGCGCCTGGCGATGATCGCTCCGATCTCCACCGTGGCGGCCCGCTCAATTCGAACTCCCCCGCCCATATGCACTCCGGCGCTGATAGTGACGCCCTCTGCAATAGTGCATTCGTGTTCCACGGACGCACGGGTTGAAATAACTACGTTGTCACCCAATTTGGCGCCCGGGTTAATAACTACGCCGGCCATGATTACAGTCCCTGCTCCGATCGGTACATGTGCAGCGACAATGGCTCGGGGATGAATGGCGGTAGCCAGCTGATACCCATGGGAGCGAACTGAGTCAGCGAGTCGTAATCGGGCCCGACTGCTGCCGATGCCCAGGATCAGGTGCTTGACCCCTTGTCGCGCAAGGACTTCCAATTGCTCCTCTCCGCCCAGGATTGGCGCACCTAAGAAATCTGTTCCAACTCGTTCCGGGCTGACGCTGTCGAGGAATCCCACGATTTCATAGAGTTCTTGCGAGCGAATGATGTCGGCAATGATCAGAGCCTGGCTTGAAGCGCCCCAGATCACGATTTTCTCTCTCATAACCCTCGTTGAGTCCTTCTTCAACTATCGCTGTCCGGTGAACCACGCCGACTTAAGGTCACCGGTCGAGTAGACCTTCATGGGACCACGGAAACTGGAAGGTGGCTCAGGTTGACACTGTAACTTAAAAAGAACTAATGTTTCTCGCCCCAGAGCCCTGAAGACAAGTTTCTGAAGAGTTCCAACCCGTTATTAATCACAACATCAACAAGGAGAAACGAATGAGTAAGGTCAAGTTTGCCTTCAAAACCCTCACATTTCTAACAGTGGCTATTGCTTTCGCAGCAGTGGCGCAAGCTCAGGCGACGCGCACCTGGGTTTCCGGCGTTGGCGACGATGCTAATCCTTGTAGCCGCACTGCCCCCTGTAAGACCTTCGCGAGCGCGATTTCCAAGACTGCAGCCGCTGGGGAAATTAACGTCCTCGATCCGGGTGGTTTCGGCGGCGTCACGATTACCAAGTCGATCACCATTTCATCGGAAGGTTTCGAAGCCGGCGTGCTGGTTTCCGGTACCAACGCTATCATCATTAACGCGGCAACCACCGACGCCGTTGTCTTGCGCGGTCTCGACTTCGAAGGGTTGGGAACAGGCTTGGTCGGCATCAAGGTGCTCGGTGGCCTGGACTCTCTTCACGTTGAGAAGTGCACGATCAACAATTTCCGGGGCGCAAACGGCTCGGGCATCGAGATTGCACCGACCCTGGCGGGCACCACGAAGGTGTACATCAAGGATACCATCGTGCGCCGCAATGGTCAGGGCACGGGCGGCGGCATCTTCGTGAATCCCGGCCCAAGCGCCATCGTCAAGGCCTCGCTCGACAACGTCCGGATGGAAAACAACGTTTTCGGCCTCAAGGTGCAGGGCACTTCGCAAACCAGTGTGAACAACTCTGTAGCCGCGGGCAACATCTTTGCCGGTCTTTCAGCCGCCGCGGGTGCTGCGGTTCTGAACATCGAGGACAGCGTGTCAACCCACAACGGAACAGGGATAGTTTGTGCCGCAGGAACCACTGTCCGAATCGGGAACAACAGCATCACGAACAACGGGGCCGCCACAGCCGTGGCCGGCAGCCTCTTCTCGTACTTGAATAACAATATCGACGCTGTGATCTCCGCCTCAACTATCAATCCTCAGTAGGGCGGATCTCGCTTGTTGGTTTGATTTACAATCTGAGGACCTTTAAACGGTTGGAAAGCGCAGTTTGCTTTCCAGCCGTTTTTTGTTAATCATGCGGTGAATCCACGACCTGCCTTACATCGTCGCGGAACTTAAGTTTGGTCTCTTCCAAGGACTGGGTTCTGCTTAGCGAGCTCTTTGTTGTGATGATTAATCGTCTTTGCCTGAACCTGAGATCCCGCTTTTTGGTGTGGTGCTTAGCGATCTATTCATGAGTCCGACCAGCGTCACATTTTGTTTTCTACTGCTCGCGGTCCTGCTTATGATTTGGTCCTACATTCTCAGATCATTCTGGAGTCATCCTTCCAAAACCCGTTCGATGCTAATCAAATTCAGCATTTCTTCGGCTACCACCATCGTTCTTTTTCTGATCCTCGAATTGGTTTTTTATTCTTTCGTGATTTCGGATGGTTTCAATTTTACGCTTGCGTCGCATCGATGGTTTGCGAAGTATTGGAATCCCATAAACTCTCTCGGTTATCGAGATATTGAACATAGCCCGGCAGAGTTCCGCGACAAGAGAGTCATTTGGGTCGTGGGAGATTCTTTTGTGGCCGGACAGGGAATTTCACGAATCGAAAATCGTTTCTCAGATGTTCTGCGGCACAACTTAGGCGACCGGTATTTGGTTGCGATTGTTGCACAGCCTGGCTGGAACACTGCCGATGAATATAAAGCGATGCTGTCTTATCCCTATCCGCCGAAGAGAATTATCTTGTGTTATTTCGTTAACGATGTGATCGGAGCGAACTTGAAACTGGGTTATGGTTATCCTCCTCACGCGGAACGGCCACACAATCGGATATTAAAGTACACTATCGAACATTCTTACTTGATCAATTTTGGTTATTGGCGGCTATTCAGATTCTATAAGCGGGACATGGGCAAGAAAGACTGGGAGTATCTCGAATGGTCTTATGCAAACCCTAACATCTGGAAAGCTCATGAAGCCGAACTTGCCCAGATTGTCGCGTATGGTAGGGATCATGGCATAGCCCTCACCGTGCTCTTAATTCCGAGTTTGACCGACGTAAAAGGCAGCGCGCCCATTACATCAAAAGTGGCTGAGTTCTTCCAGGCCCACGATGTTCCTGTACTCAACCTTGGGCCTTTGTTGGAAGGAAGAGATCCGGGCAGCATGATCGTAAATTCAATGGATGCCCATCCCAACGAAGCGTTGAGTAAGGAAATCGGAGAGCTTCTAACACTTCAGATCCAGAGTGAAGAACTCACCAAATAGCGAATGCCGGACCACGGGTTTGCGGCAAATTGAGATTCATCCAGCCCTTTTTTTTTAACCATTGCTGGCGAGGTGAGCCTGGGTTTGTTCGTGACAGACGTCCGAATGAATTTGCCGCAGTACATCCTGGGCCATCAAATTAACCCCACGGAGATCCTTCCGTGCAAGCATCGTTTCCACCTGACTCCGGTCGGCAAATAATCGGGTTTTGTAGATTTGTTGATGGTCTCTCAATAAATGAAGAATAGCAGCATGCGGAAGTTCGAGCCCGTGCAATGCCTCCAGGAAAACGTCATTGGGAAAATTGTACCGCATGGGTAAACAGCGATAGGGTATCGCCAATTTTGTGATGGCCAGGGAAAGTGCGATCTGGCCGCGGAATCCGGTTTCCATAACGCTCTCGACACGATGCATCAGATCGTAAATTTCCTCGCCGATTCTTTTCATTATCTTGCTTGGTGCACAAACCACGCCAAAATTGAAATACGGTGGACAGAACCGACGTTCCTCATCGGAAAACATGTAGCCCCAACCCGTATGTTCGTGCTTGCAAGATACTTCTCCTAATCCCGCTGCCTGATATATTTTTTTCCAGCCGTCGGGTTCGGAAAACGGCGGGACATGGGCAATCACTCCGGCAAGATATTGATTGCGATGACACTCAAGAATAAGCTCGTCGAAAGGCTTGGAAATCAGTATGTCTGCGTCCAACATCAGCACCACATCGCTGCGGAATTCATGACGGAATCTTTCGAACGCCGAAGCAAAATAAGAATCCCGCGCGTACAGTTCTTTCGACACCCACTTTACTTCAACTCTCTCCCTGCGGATCCACGAGTACGATTCGGTAATGTTATTGTCAATTTCAGCGTCCCCAATGGTAAGAACGACTCTGGCATTTCTGTAAGCTCCTCCAAAGCGCCTGAGAGAGGAAACCAAATAGTGTGTCATGTTAAGAAAATAAGCGGTTGGGCTTATCGGAATATGTATTTCCAGTGAGGGTCTTTTCTGAAGATAGCGAAACATTAGTTTAATGCTAACAATGGTGCGGGCGAATGGTTCAAACAGTGGCTAGAAGACCAGAGTGGGACTGAAGGAATCCCTGCTCAATGAGACTCGTCAATACCTGCCGGCAATGGGTTCGGCGGATCGCCTAATTTGCCGCCATAAGTTGGAATGAGTTGCGTTGAATCATCGCGCCAACAATAAAAGCCGAGCGGCAATGAGTTCCGCGACGAATCGCGCCCTCTCTAGCGCGTGGATTAAGCGGGAACAGTCAGATCTTTAACGCCTTTCTGTTCGGGTTCTTTGTCATTGACATATAGCGCGATAACTTTCTCTGCGTCTTGCTCTTCGCACAGCCGACCTGAACGAAGTAGTAACACGCGTTTGCACAGGTTTTGGATACTGCTGAGATTGTGGCTGACTAGAAAAATTGTGCGCCCTTCCCGGCTGACCGCTCTCATCTTTGCGAAACACTTCTCCTGAAAACTGATATCGCCGACCGCGATTATTTCATCCATCAACAGCACTTCTGGTTCGAAGTGCGCAGCGATGGAAAAGGCCAGCCGCAGATACATACCTGAAGAGTAGTGCTTGACCGGTGTTTCAAGAAATCGCTCAATCTCAGAGAAAGCGACGATTTCATCGAACTTGCGCTTGATCTCCTTGACCTTCATTCCCAGTATTGTTCCGTTGACAAAAATGTTTTCTCGTCCGGTAAGATCGGGATGGAAGCCGGTCCCGATTTCAAGCAGAGTTCCCAGACGACCGTAGATATCGATTTCACCCGACGACGGCTTGGTGATCCGGGCCAGGATTCTCAACAAGGTGGACTTACCGGCGCCATTACGTCCGATGATTCCTATTACTTCACCAGGCCTTGCTTCAAAGCTTATGTCCTTGAGAGCCCAAATCGTATCGTCCGACGACCGTCCATTGAAACGCGAGAACGGTGACTTTACCGCCGACGTTACGGCCTGGCGTAACGAAGGAGGCCCGCCCTGAGGGCGACCGATATGATAGAGCTTGCTTATGTTTCGGACGTCGACAATGGGTTTCATGCTTATACGATGTCTGCGAACTCATCTTCCAGGCGCCTGAAAACGAACATTGAAAACACCAGCAGAGCTACGGTAATCAGCAATGAAAGTGCGAGGCCCTGGCGGTTTATCGGAAGTCCGAGAAATGCTGATCGGAACCCCTCGATCATGCCGGTCAGCGGATTTATCTGATAGGCCCATTCCCAACGCGCCGGCACTAAGGTACGTGGATAGACGATTGGAGACGCGAACATCCATATTTGAAGCATTACAGGCAGCGCTGTTCCGGTGTCACGGTATTTTACATTTAGCGCCGACAGCAACGCGCTAAGCGCGAGCGCCAGCAATGCGAGTTCTAATATCAGTGCGGGCAATAGCAGGATTTGCCAACCGAGAGGAATGCCGTAGTAAAGCATCAAAATGATCAAGACCACTGATGCAATAAGAAAATCGGATAACCTGACAGTGACAGCAGCAGCCGGTAAGATGAGTCGAGGCAGGTATACCCTCGTAATCATTTGAGAACTTGCCAGAAGGCTAAAGCTGCCACTCGAGACGGCGTTGGAAAAAAAAGTCCAGGGTAGCAATCCGGCATACAGGAATAACGGGTAGGGCGTGGTACCTGTCTCCACACGAACAAGCTTTCCCAGAAAGATTGTGAATACGAGCGTCATCAGCAGCGGCTGCAAGATGACCCACATCCCGCCTAGAATCGTCTGTTTGTAGCGGACTTTGAGATCACGCCAAACCAAAAAGGCGAATAATTCCCGGTGTGACCACAAGTCTCGTAAATCGATCAAGGACCAGGGTCGGCTCGGTCTGATTTTGATCAGTGGCTCTTCGGGCAGGCTTATGGTGGAATGAAAGCCCTCAGGCATAGACGGTGCGATATTAGTTAACCCGGATGGATTCACACCTGCGTTTTCGCTGATCATATCGGTAGGTTCGATTATCAGGGAATAAATCGGCAGGTATTTATTGGTCCGCCCGCAGAAAGGAAGTTAGACCTACCTCAGAACGCGTTAGTTTATCCACTGGGGAAAGAGCGCGTCAAGGAAGGGGGTCCAAGTCATCGAATCAAGGAAAGGCTTTGTTCGCCAGGGCCTGACCAGTGGATTAGAAAGCGAAAAGGCTGACCGCAGGAGAAAGCGAGGTAGAAGTGGGTAGTGGGTCAGTTTGATTTGGGCTCCTGCTTGCTTGCGACTTACAAAGCAGATAAATTACCGATCTAACGACCAACAGTTTGACTGTGATCAAAAGAATAGGCCCCACTGGATGAAGAGCCTCGCTCAGCAGAATCAGAATCAACAACAACCGAGTCAACCGGCCCCGCCGCCAACATCGGAATTGACAACAGACGACGCGTTACTCTACCGCGATCTGCAACAGGACGTTCTGATACTGGAAAAGGAATTAGCGGCAAGTCATGAGACGATAGATGCTCTTACCTCGGAATTGACCGCAAAAGAGAGTCAACTAAGCGCCATTGTCAGCTCAAGAGCCTGGCGCTGGGTGTCCCGTTACGGTCGGATGAAAAGGGCCTACCTGGTTCCCCCTTATGAGTTTTTCCAGCGCCTTTTCGGTAAGGGCGAGCCGCCGCAGACGCACCAGACGAATCGTTCCAGTAGGTCCGCTTTCGCTGTTTCCGGCCAGCCCGTGGATGATCTTGATAAATCACCAATACTGCTTCCCACTCCCAGGTTAGAAGGGTTGTCCGCGATGGCCTCGGAACCCCTGTCTTCAACACCCCTTCCGCGTGCAGATGTCATTTGTTTCTCTATTGTCGATTGGAATTTTAGATATCAGCGTCCCCAGCAGATCATTTCGCAGTTCGCTGCGAATGGCCATCGAGTCTTCTACATAAGACTTGACCGCACGCTGCCGGCGCATGAACGGCCGCGTTTTGCTTTGGTCAAGCTCAAAGAAAATGTATATGAAGTCACGTTGGCAGCCCGCCACCAGCCGTGGATTAATCAAGAAGACATCAAGGGGATGAACAACAGGGCCCTCCTGTCTTCGCTGGATGAGTTGCGGCATGAGTGCCGGATTAACGAGGCGATTAGTTATGTGATGACGCCCTCATGGACCAGCGCGGCGCTTGAAACAAAGCGGCGCTGGGGTTGGCATGTTATTTATGATTGTATGGATGAATGGGATGGTTTTCCCGGAATGGGCCGGGAAATAACCAAGGCCGAGCAACGGTTGGTTCGTGGATGTGACCTGCTCGTGGTTACTGCCCAACGCCTATACGACAAATGGGTTGATCTTGGTCGCCCGATTGTCCTGGCCCGCAATGCCGTGGATTATGAGTTCTATATGAAGCGCTGCCAGGCGAATAATTTGCTCGCGGGAACAGAGCATCCCATCGTCGGTTACTATGGGGCCATTGCCGATTGGTTTGATCTTGAATTGATGACCCACGTAGCTCGACAGCGTCCGCAATACACGTTCGTCTTGTTGGGCGGCGTCTTCGATGTAGATGTCTCAGAGTTGGCATCGCTGCCCAATGTGCGGCTGCTGTTCCAGCAACCCTACGAGACAATGCCGCAGTACCTCTATCATTTCGATGCTTGTCTAATTCCGTTCAAGACCAACAAAACCACCGAAGCGACTGACCCTGTTAAAGCGTATGAATACCTTAGTGGTGGAAAACCTGTTGTCTCCGTCGAATTGCCGGAACTCGAACCGCTACGTGATCTCTTATACATTGCTCACGACCGCGAGGACTTTCTGGTCCAACTAGATAAGGCGGTGGCTGAGCATGATCCGCAAATGGTTGAGCGACGCCGCAGCTTTGCGGCGCGAAACACCTGGGCCAAGCGTTACGATACCATCACCGCAGGTTTGCAGGATGCCACCCCGCGCGCCAGCATCATCGTTGTCACCTACAACAATCTTGCCATAACCAGGCTTTGCCTGGAGAGCATTGTTCGCAACACCGATTATCCGAACTATGAAGTGATAGTCGTAGATAATAACTCTGCCGACGAGACCCCAGCCTATCTGCGTCAGATGGCCTCTCAGTATCCCCATTTTCAGATTATTCTGAACTCCGAAAATCGTGGGTTTGCTTGCGCCAACAATCAGGGTCTGGCATGCAGCACCGGGCAACGATTGGTGCTACTGAACAACGACACAGTTGTTCCGCGCGGCTGGCTTGGTCGCCTGCTGAGACATTTGGAGAATCCTGAGCTGGGTCTGGTTGGGCCGGTGACGAACTTCACCGGAAACGAAGCCAAGGTTCAGGTTGACTATCAGACTGTGGCTGAGATGGAAGCTTTTGCCGACGAGCTAATGAGGACTAACGAGGGCCGTGTTGCCGACATTCATATGTTGGCGATGTTCTGTGTGGCATTCCGGCGAGACACCTACGACATGGTGGGCCCACTGGACGAACAATTCGGATTAGGAATGTTCGAGGATGATGATTATTCGCTGCGCATTAAGAAGTCTAATCTGCGAGTGGTATGTGCAGCGGACGTGTTCGTTCACCATGTCGGACAGGCAGCCTTCAAGGAGTTGATTACAAACGGCAGTTACGATGCTCTCTTCTCAGAAAATCGACGCCGCTTTGAATCCAAGTGGAACGTTAAATGGATCCCTCACAAGAATGCGGCGCTTCAGTTTGAGCCGTCGCCGATGAGCCTAAGGTTCTAGCGACTTAGACGTATCTACCTTGCGAAGTTGGCAAACTCAATTTGGAAAAGGAGACTAGAGTGCGAAAATTGCTGATCATGGGTTTACCGGGGGCAGGCAAGACAACGCTCGCAAATGCCTTGGCCCCTCGCCTCAATGCCGTCGTATTCAATGCAGACGAAGTGCGGGCAAACATCAACAAAGATCTGGGATTTAGCGAGCCGGATCGTATTGAGCACGCTCGCCGGATGGGCTGGTTGTGCGATCAGGTGGTCAGGACCGGTGGGTTCGCAATAGCCGATTTTATTTGTCCGACACCTGAAACACGAGCCGCTTTCCTCCAGGGAGGCGGAGCTTTAATTGTTTGGGTAAACCGGATAGAGCGTGGGCGTTTCGAAGACACCAACAAGTTGTTTGTTCCACCCGAAGAACCGGACATCGAGGTTGAGGCCGAGGGGACGCCGGAATTCTGGGCGGAACAAATCGCTCGGAGAGTTCGTCCCATTTTTCATTCGCAGAAACCCACAGCGCTTTTGATCGGTCGATATCAGCCGTTTCACGACGGCCATAAAGCACTCATGGTGGAAGCTCTCAAACGTGTAGGACAAGTATGCATCGGAGTCCGTGACACGGCAGGCACGGACGAAAAAAATCCGTTTCCCTTCGAGTATGTAAAAGCACGAGTCGAACATGCTCTGAGAGAGCACGAGGGACGCTTTATCGTAATTCAGATCCCAAACATCACTAACATTTTCTATGGGCGGGACGTCGGCTACGCGGTGGAGCGGATTGACCTCGATTCTTCGGTCGAAGCTATCTCTGCCACGGCAGTCCGGTCAAAGCTCCTCGGCGGTGGGGGCCGATCTTGAGTCTGTATAGGGAGCATTCGGTTCGCGAATATCCATCTGAGGCCTGCCCGTCTGGTTCCGTAGTAACGACGTGGCTCCGAATCATAAGGGCCTTCAACAAAGTAGATGGCACCCATTCGTTAATCTTTGCGAGTATTATTCGTCTCATTGATCCCCTGCTGCTGGTCCGCGAGGATTTCTTTTCTCACCGCAATAATATCCTTAAGACGAAGCCGATATTTGAGTCTTGAAAGATCCGCCCGGATGTACGATTCGAATCTGATGATTCTGGAGTCGAGGTACTCCGACATTTCAATCCAATCCTTTCTTGATTCTTCGGGCGCATCACTGTTCGCCAGAATGGCCTTCTCGTTTTCGAGACGAATGACCCAGTCTTTGATGTGCCTTAGGTTCTCTTCGGTGACCAGACCAGAGCATTTGGTTATGAGCCTGGCGTAGACAGTTTTGAAAGCTTCGGTTTCTCCGAATGGGTAAGGCGTCTCTCGAACGCGGCGGATCATCGGACTATCTCGCTTTTCGTACTCGCTCCCTTTAATCGAAACGCCTATCTGTTGGCCTGCGTGCTGACGATATTTGATCAGTGGTTCATTCAAAAAGAACAGGGGAGCAACTGCCGAGATTATCAACGCGATCCAAGCGTCATGCTGAAGAATCGTCTCCTCGGGAATCGGCAAGACCAGCCGTCTAAACGTCGATCGGAAAGCCAGCGTGGCGCCTGTGACAACGTTTCCTCGCAACAACGCCTGAAAAAAGTTTGATTGTTTGATCAACTCCTGGCTTTCACTCGGGAAACTGGCGGACTCCCACAAACTGCCGGCGATCTTTTGTAGGTTTTCACCAACTATTTCAGCGTCCGTAAAAACAAGTCCGACGTCCGGTAGGGCCAAAAATGCTTCCTCGATGCGTGCAAGCTTGTTTGCCTTCCAGACATCATCCTGATCACACAGGAGAATGATGTCTCCGCGACAGTGACGTATTGCTTTCTCAAAATTCTTTTTTGAACCCAGGGTCTCCTGGTTGATATACAGCCGCACTCTGAACTTAGCCCTACGGGCGAACGCTTTGAGAATTTCTCGCGTGCGGCCATTGTCGGACGCGTCGTCGAAAATAACCAATTCATTCGGCCGACGGGTTTGCGCTTCGAGGCTGTCGAGCTGTTCCTGCAGGTAACCAGCCCCATTGTAAGTGCACATGGCGATTGAGAGTTTCACGCTCTAACGTTGCCTCCGCCTGTGTTGTCGTTCAATTGAGTATGTGGCACAAGCGATAAGAGAAATTCAACAACGACGTAAGCATTCAGTTTCGACGAGCAACCAAAAGCAACGACCCGCCGAAAGGAAGCGAGAGGCCCGCCCGGATCAGGGCTCGTTCTCCGTCAAGAATTTTCTCTAAAGTGGCATTCATCAAAGGACCAATCCTGAACTCAGACATGGGGTCAAAGTCTTCCCGGGTGAGTCGCTGCTTAAATCGGGAAATAATTAGCAGCGGTAACAATATTGAGACGAAAGACGTGACCCTTACATTGTCAAAGCCGGCCCGCTTAACTTTGTCCTTTAGTTCCTGAGTCTTGTACCTGCGCACATGGCGCGCATAGTCATCGGCCTGGCTCCAAAGAAAAGGGTGGTGCGGAACTGTAACCAGAATACCGCCTCGCTTTCGCGTCGCCTGATACATTTGGTCGAGAATTTCTTCATCCTCTTCAACGTGTTCCAGCACATCAAACGCTCCGACGACATCGAACTCGTCGCGGAAAGGAATTCGCCGGGCATCCATTTGAAACAATTCGATTCCGGGTAAACGCTCCGCGCAAAAGACAGTCCCGAAGAAAATACTTCGCTGCCGCAGAGCTCGAGTTCGGGAAAAGCCTTACGAATACCAGACAATACAAAGCCCGTCCCGCAGCCAATTTCCAAGAAGTTTTTGGCTTTCGGAAAATATCGTTGCAAAGCCCAGATCAGCAGTCGGTTGCGGGATCGAAACCAGAAATTGCCGGCTTCCATTTCGGCCAGCGGACCAAAATAATGAGCCTCAAACCCTTTGTTCTCGGTCGCCAGTTCCGGAGCGAAGGCCGTGTGACCGTCCACCCTTTTTGGTTCGAAAAGACAATAGGGACACTGCGGACTCGCATGATCGAAAGCTTTCGCGCAACTAATACAGAGTCTCATCGACCAGTCATTTTCGCCTTACTCGTTTCGCAATTGGGTAAGGGGTCACAAACATCAAGACCGTTCGTCGCCCGGCACAGCGACGGCGCCCAGCGTAGCAGCACTTAATGCTGAATTTCTTTCCCGACCAAAGTCCTTGATGGCGGTAACGATCCGCACCAGGTCGGCCTCGGTGAGATCGTTATAAAACGGCAGGCGCAGCAAGCGGTCGCTGACGTCCTCGGTGACCGGGCAATCGCCGTCTTTGCCGCCGAATCGGCGGCCCATGCGTGAGAGGTGAAGGGGCAGATAGTGGAAAACGCTATTGACTTGCCGGCTGTTCAAATGAGCTATCATTCGCTGACGCTCCCCCGCCGAGGGCATGAGTAGATAAAACATATGGTAGGGTTGGTCACAATAGTCCGGCACGTAGGGAAGCTGCACGCCGGACTCGCTCGCCCAGTCCTTAAGGTGTTTATGATAGTAGTCCCAGATTCGCTTGCGCCTGGATTGAATGAGGTGGCGTGCTTCCAGTTGGGCATACAGGAAGGCTGCCAGAATATCTGAAGGCAAATAGCTCGAACCAATGTCCACCCAGGTGTACTTGTCCACTTGGCCACGAAAGAAGTGGCTGCGATTGGTTCCTTTTTCGCGAATAATTTCCGCCCGTTCAAAATACTTCATATCATTAATGATAAGCGCACCGCCTTCGCCGCAGGAAACATTCTTGGTTTCGTGAAAGCTCTGTGTGGCTAGACAGCCAAACGTGCCCAGGTTCTTGCCCTTGTACTTGCCAAACAAGCCGTGGGCGTTATCTTCGACCAGGGCGATGCCTCCTTGCTCGGCCGTCTCCTTAATGACGTCCATCTCGCAACCGACGCCGGCATAATGCACAAGCAAGATGGCTTTGGTTCGTGGCGTAATCAGCCGCTCCAACAGCATCTCGTCAAAATTGAGCGTGTCGGGCCGAATGTCTATGAAGACAGGTTTGGCCCCGCGCAAGACGAAGGCATTTACGGTCGAGGCGAAAGTGAAGGACGGGACGATCACTTCGTCGCCGGGCTGAATATCGAGCAACAGCGCTGCCATCTCCAGAGCGTGCGTGCACGAGGTGGTCAACAAAACCTTCGGCACGCCAAGCTCCTGTTCGAGCAAAGCATGGCATTTTTTCGTGAATAGTCCATCGCCCGAGATGTGCGCTGCAGCGATCGCCTCCTGAATATACTCCAACTCTTTTCCAGCAATAAAAGGCAGGTTAAATGGAACGTGCGTCAAGAGAGAGCCCTCCACTAGAACGAATATTCATGAGACGCGTAGGTCAGACTTCTTTTAGGCTTGGCTTTGCAGAGTAGATAGCTATGTTGAATAGTTTAATGCTCTATCAGCTCGATTCAAAGTATCTTTCAATCATTACTCCTAAGTCTCTGCCGACCTCGCCTGGTGGGCTGATCTTCGAGTTTGAGTTCCTAATTAGTTACTGTGAAGTTCACTCTGGTCTCAGCGGTCGGTGCGGAGTTGGCAAAGATAGTCAAGGAACCTGAGCCGGCAACACACTGGGCCGACTTCATTGTCATATCGTTCGTCGCGACGGTGCATTGCACCACGCTGGTAGGCGACACAAAGGGGTTCGTTACAACTAACGATCTGACCCCTCCGGAAAAGTTCACGCTGCCGCTGGTCTTATTGATAGTCTGCGCACCCGTTGTGCCCGCCGGGGTTATGGTCTTGGTTAGTGAGATGTTTCCACCAAACACTGTGCCCATGCCGTCACCATCGATCGACACCTGATCTGCGCTTGTAATGCCTACCAGTTTCTTATCAGCATCGTCAGCGTTATTCCGGCCGTAGATATATCCGGTCGAGAGCGCACCGAGATTTGGCAAACGTATCGGCAGCCCCCGGGTGGCATATTTGAAATCGAGACCATATCCTCCGGGAGCAATCGAGTGATTCGCAACATGGATGAGCGTTTTGAATGAGGAGTTTGAGGCAGCTTGAAAATTGATTCCCGCGCTTCCATAGTTACCACCCTTCGCTACCAGGTCGAGCGCGATTGTAAAACCGGGCGGCAAAACTGAGGTTAGGGCAGGAGCATCGACACCGCTGTGGTTCATTACGTCGAGTTCTGCGCCCACCGCACCCTGACCAACGTTCTGGTTGTGAATATGGGCCTCTCCGTAAAACGCATAGGTTTCAGAAGTGGAGCCGGGCT
>JALZOO010000203.1 GCA_030913905.1 Acidobacteriota bacterium | reverse complement strand
GTGGCGCACCGGGTCGCGTCGTGGCTGTCACTAAGAAAGGGAGTGCGCGCTCGTAGTTTTCAGAAAGCACCAGCGCCTGGGCCAATGCGTCGACAGTGTTTGGGTCTTCCTGCTTTCGGACTTTCTGGAGGTCCCATGCTTTCTGTAGGTCCTCAATCGCCTCTTGATATTGCTTCAGATTTAACTCTGCAAAGCCGGCTATCTTCCAGGCTTCCGCGTCGCTGGGATACTGCGCGGCAATCGCCTTGGCTTCTTTCGCCGCTGCCGCAAACTGTTTCTGCTGGTATAAGAGATAAGCATGCGAGGTGTCGCCTGTACCAACCTTGTTGACGACCGGCTTCACCGGTTGCACGTCTATCAGCGGGCGATTTGAGTTGTTTCGGGCCGTCGGATTTGGAGTTGGTTCCGGTCGCAACAACGGTTCTTCGGCCGGCTTCTCGGGCTGCCGAACACGGCGCGGCCGGCTCGACTGGGCGTCGGCAAGTCCCGCAAAACTGAGAACGACAGCCAGCAATAACAGAGGCTGCTTGAACATTTTATCAATCATATAAGGAATCCCCAGGGAGAGGGTATTGTCTTGTGGCGAAGAAATGGACACAGCAAAAGGCATGTTTTCCGATGCTGCTCGGCCCGCTTTAGTTCGCTCGACTTCAATGTAGCGCAACTTAATTGATCAGCGCCAGACGGGTTGGACAGACATTCTTGTCTGTCCCTTGATCGGGAAGAGGCGTGGTTGAAATGGACAGGCAGGAATGCCTGTCCTACCAAAGAGAAAGGGCACGGTGTGCCGTGCCCTAACTCTAACCGACCAAAAGAAACAGGCAGGATGCCTGTCCTACTATTAGAAGCTCAGCTTGAGGCCAAACTGGAACTGCCTCGGATCGTATGCCGAAGTGGGTTGGCTGTAGTAGCGCCCGCCCTTATCGCGTTGACCGTAAGCATCAACGATATCGAAGAAGGGGTTCGCCGATCCTTCGTTGAACCGGTTGAAGAGGTTGAAGCCCTCGGCAATTATGTCAAGCCGGGCCCGCTCGCCCAAACGGATTGCGCGCGTCACGCGGAGATCGAGCGACGCGTAAGGATGCGTGATGCCTCGGTTACGGCCCAGGCTTCCGTCCGATAGGAACGGCGGGATGACGAGCCTGCCGTCAGCCGTGACGCTCGGACGATCCGTTGAGGTTTGCAAATCTGCGTTGGTGTCTGTGTTTGTAATGATGTTAAAGGGGCGCCCCGAAGAAATCTCGAGAATCGGCGCGACGGTAAAATCTGACAGGAAGCGACGACCAAAGCCGTCCGCGTTTCGCCACGAGGAGGGCGAGGTGACAACCCCGCTGAAAACGAAGCGATGACGCTGGTCAAATAGCGAGTCGGAGCGGTCCGCGAAGAAATTATTGTTGTTCTGCGGCTTCAAGAGAGTCTGCAAGTCGGAAGAGTCGTCAATCGAATGCGACCAGGTGTAAGAAGCCAGGAACTGGAAGTTGTTAGAGAAGCGACGCTTCAACTCCAGATTCATGGCGTTGTAATTCGAGTTGCCGTTTGAAACTTGCGCACTCACGTCGCCAAAGGGAGAAATCAAACCAGGCGTCCGAACGCTTCCGGCTAGCGCGGCGTTAAAGGTCGCAGGTGACACCAACCCACCCGAGGCCGAAACCACAAAGAAGTAGTTCGGCCCGTTGGGACGGAAGAAATTGGCGGCCAGCGGGTTGACGATGACTGCTCCGGTGCCTCTGTTGACCCAGACCAGCCCCGGAATTCGCTGGTCGAAAAACGCCGGGTTGCTAATGATTGGATCTCTGAAGAAGAGGACGGCTTCGCTAAAGCTTGCGGGCGCACGCCCGGCAAAGCGGCGGAAGTTTTCCGACAGTAGATTAGGTTGCGGCGCGTTCACGTCCTGCGGGTGCGATAGGTGATGCGCGCCGACGAAGATCCAACTCGCCGATAACGAAAGATTCTTGGCTAACTGCTGCTCAATGGTGACGTTGGCCTGGTTGGCGTAGGGATATTCGTAGTCTTTGCTCACCGGCAGCGAGAATGGGAAGACGGGGCCGAAGCCAACAAAGGTCTGGTCGTTAAAGATCAGACGGCCCGGCAAGTACTGCGCGGTCGCAGCTGCGCCTGGCGTTCTCACTCCCGGAGGGCAGAACGGATTGGTCGTCGCCGTCGTGCAGACCGTTCCCTGAAAGATTTGCAGGATATTCAGAGGCTGGGTCGGGTCAGGGCTGAGCGGCAGCACGTTAGTGTACTGCTGTTGCTGAGAACCGTCCGCGATGTCAGAGATAAACGCGGAGGCCAACTGTGGGTGATCGTAGAAAAGGCCGTAAGCGGCGCGAAGGACCGTCTTGCCATTGTTGTTGATGTCCCACGCGAGACCGAAGCGCGGCGCCAAATTATTCTTGTCACGTGGGTAGCCCTGCTGCACATTTAGAACATCCTGCGCGGCCAGCAAATCGGAAGCAGTAAGGCTGATTCCCGTGAGCGGATCTTGGAACGGAATCGGCGCAAAAGTGTCTGTCAGTTCAATGTCATAGCGCAGGCCGTAGTTGAGCGTCAGATTTTTCCGAACCTTCCACGAATCCTGTCCGAAGAAGGCGAGCGGGCGATTCTTGACTGAGCTTGCCGGATTGCCGAAGCCTTGAATAAAGACACTCGGGATGCCAAGGCCATAGGACTGCGTCGGAGTTAGAGGCGGAGCGCTGGCCGGCAGACCTGTAATAACCGGCTGCAGGCCAAAAGTGCCGAAATTGAAGAGACCCGGAAAGTTCAATTCAAAGGTGGCATTGATATTAACGAAGTTAATGTCGGCGCCGAACTTGGTCGAATGGTTGCCGAATACCCAGTTCAAATTGTTGGCAAACTGGAAGCGATCCTCCACGCGATCTACGGGCGAAAACGGGTTGGCGCCCATGAAAGCTGCTCCCGCAACCTGTAGGGCCACGCTCGGAATCTGCGAATCGAAAGTAGCTTTGCGCCGGCCGAACTGGAACCGGGCTTCGTTAACCATTGTGTTCGAGAGCGTCGAATTAAGGTTCGCGGTGAACGAGGTGTCGCGCAATGTTTGAATGCCCGTGCGCGAATAATCGTTTTGGCCGAGCGTCTGGTTCTGCGACTCGTCCTGAATGCCCGTGATGTCGCTTGGGTTGTAGCCAAACCGCACTGTCAGCCGATTACTATTGTTAAAGGTATGATCGCCGCGCAGAGAAAAGAACGTCGTAGCTTCCGAGATGGGAAAGATACGCTTCAATTGGTTCAGGGGCAGGAAGCCGATCGGCTCGCCGGCCGCGTTGACGGTGATAAAGTTTGGCGCGATCAGGTTATTGGCTGCGGTTGGCACCGGCGTTCCTGAAAGCAGAAATCGTCCGCCAATCGGGGTAGTAGGCCCAAGTATAGGACTGAAGGCCGGGCAAAGGCTTCCGTCATTCGGGCTGGTCAAAGGATTGAAGCCGTTAAGTGCGGTCGAACCGGCGCTCGAAGTGAAGAAGGCGTAGGTTCGAGCCAGACAGATAGCCGAAGGTGTGCCCGCACCGAGCAGAGTGTTGATAAAAGCAGCCTGGGCCGGAGTGATGTTATTAAAGGTGCGCGCAATCGGATTGAGGCCGGGAATTACTGGTATTGTCGCCGAGCCACCTAATGTTCCGGCCACGTTGGAAGTGAAGAAGCCCGACTCCTGGCGACGACGTTGCTCGAAGGCCGTGAAAAAGAAGGTGCGGTCGTGAACGATTGGGCCACCAAGGGTCGCGCCGTATTGAGCGCGCGTAAAGGGCGCTTTCTTATTCGGGTCACCATCGATGATGGGAGCAAAGGCGTTGCGCGCCTGAATCGTCTTGTGACGGATGAAGCCGAAGACGTTGCCGTGAAACTCGTTTGTCCCGCCTTTTGTCACCACGTTGACGATGCCGCCCGTCGCGCGACCAAACTCGGCCGCGTATGAGTTGGTGGCGACCTGAAACTCCTGCACCGCTTCCTGCGAAACGGTTGAGCGCGAAGCGTTGACGGAGTTGTCTGTATTGTCTGCACCGTCTACCTGCACCAGCGTGGAACGTCCGCGCTGGCCGCCAATGTTTAGACCGGAAGAAGGAGCTGGGCCGATGGGCCGATCGTTACCGCGATTGACCGTTGAGATGGTGGTAGCAAAGCCGAGATAGTCGCGCTGGTTGATCGGCAGGTTTTCAATGCGCTGCTGTTCGATCGTGTTCGCAACAGTGGTGCGGCTGGTCTCAATTACAGGCTGATCCTCGGTCGTAATATTTACAATCTCTGAGAGCTGTCCAAGCTCGAGCGCGACATCGAGATCAGCACGTGCCCCGACGGTCAATTTATAGGATGGCACAACTGTCTTCTTGTAAGTGGCGGCTTCCACCGTAATCTCATACTCACCCGGCGGCAGGCTGATCAGCTGGTAGTAACCTTCGTCATTGGTGGTCGTTGTGCGCGTGAAATTTGTTTCGGGGTTGCGAGCCGTGACCGTAGCACCGACTACAACGGCGCTTTGCGGATCGCGGACGAATCCCTGCAGGTCCGCCGCGTTCGCTTGCGACTGACCGAAGGCGACGCTCGAACCAAGAAGTCCACAAACTAACGTGATGAGTAAGATAGAAGTTAGTCGAATCGAAAGGGTAAGCCACCGCGAAGGGGACGCAAACATCGTCAATTCTCCTTAGTAAGTTTGGGACTTCAGCCAGCCAGGTAAGCACCGGCTTCTATTGGTTGAAACAGGCACGCTTCTCGATGTCTGACTACAGCAATGTTTTGATGGTCCACGGCTTTTCCGAGGGCGATCCGATCTACAGAAATCACGACCGTTGAGACAGGCGCCGGGGAGCAATGATTAGAACGCTCCGCCTTTTTACCCCAAAAGCGCCCTTGTGGCAAGCATTTATCGGATCATGGGGCCGGGCGCAATCCGGGTGTGACTAACTGGATAACGGTGAAATTTCGCGGCCGCCGGAATGGCGGGTCGCTCGCGCCAGCCGTCTCCGCAGACCGGAGCTGGCGCCGCAAACAACGATTGCTGCTTCAGCCAAGCCGGGGACAAACGCCGCACGACGTAAATAACCGGACACCCGCAGACGCGCGTCGAATGCTTCGGAGTAAGCCGACTCGTAATCATTTGACAGTGGTGCAAAGGAATCTGCGCCACTGAGGCTCGCGAAGTGGCGATTAATAGTCATGGCCGCCAGGTCACCGCTTTCGAGGGCCATCAGCATGCCGCTTCCTGTAAACGGATCAATAAACGAAGCAGCGTCTCCAACTGTTAGCAAGCCCGGAACCGGCGCCGGCGAACGTCGTCCGAATCCATCGAGCGAAACACTGAGCCAGGACGTGCAAATTTCCGCCTCGGCCAGGGTAAACGCAGCGCGCACATTTTTCATTACGACTTCACGCATCACGATTTCCGGATCTGATCCGTAATTTCGAACGTCCTCCGCAGCAACGATGAAGCAAAGGTTGCTGCGACCTGCTTCGATTCTGCTTAAGCCGCCGTAGCCATTTGGATAGAAGTAAATCTCGCAGGCGCCGCCGGCAGGACGAGCCCCAGTCAGGTGGGCTTTAGAAGCGACGAGCGTGCGCTTCTTCTTTCGATGTTGAACCGGCGGTTCGACGTGACGAGCGAGGGCGCGTGTTCGACCAGTAGCATCGATTGTGACGGTTGCAGAATACTCGCTAAGCGTCTCACCTGTTTTCGCGATTAGCCCGCAAACGCGTTGTTCCTGTTGAAGCACCCCTGAAGCGTGCGCGTCTTCAAGAACCGTCACCCCGACACTCTTCGCACGCTCGAGCAGCCTGTGATCCATCTCACTACGGCTCAGTCCCAGCGCGTCGGCGCCGGACTCAAACCATTGGCTGGGGACTGCAACACTGTGTCCTCGACGCGTGTAGAAAACCGTCTCGCCGATCGCGGCGCCTCCCGCTGCAATCATTTCGTCAACAACACCCAACTGTTGGAAATGCGGAAGGCATTCAGGCGAGATGAATTCACCACATAATTTCGACCGTGGAAATTTCTTCTCTTCGAGGAGGAGTACGCGGCGTCCTGCTGACGCGAGTTGAATCGCAGCGCTGGTACCAGCCGGCCCGGCGCCCGCAATTGCCACGTCGTAACTATTAGCCATGGATTTGATGCGTCAGTTCAACTTGATTGTCTAGCGGAGGATGTCGCTCCCCAGAGTGAACGGCCGCCACGCCCGCCTCTACACGCGCCTTCTGAGCGCTCAGCACTAGTCGAAACGGAAACCTGCGGGTCACCGATATTTCTTTCAGCCCGGCCCTACGCGCCAGACTTTCCAACTCCTCCGGTTTGAAGCTTCGCAGAATTGAGAGCGCGCCGTCTTCCCGGATCAGGCGGTTGTGGAGAAACAAGCGAGCGATCGTCGTAAAGAAATAGTAAGCGACGGGATGACGATGAAGATCGATAACGAAAACTGCCCGGCGCGATACGCGGCTGAGCTCCCGCAGCACACTAACCGCATCGTCGTTTTTGAAGTGATGCGTAAACAGCGAACAGATTGAATAGTCAAACTCATCGGTTGCGAATGGTAGCTTAAAAGCGTCGGCGCGCACGGCGTTGATTGTCGGAAACGTTAGACGCTGATCCACGATTGCCTGCGCCGACCGCAGGTTTAGTTCAACTCCTGTCAGCTTTGCTTTCCGATTTGTTTTGCCTGCCCAGGCTGCAATCACGCGCAAAAGTTCTCCTGAACCTGCACCTACATCAACAACCGAAAAGCTTCGCAGATCCAGCTTTGCAATTTCCGTCAGCAACGAGCCTCGCAAGGCGCTCGCGTCACCCAGCCAGCGATTGACGCGCTGTAGCTCGACAATGCAGCCCTCATACTCCTCGACGCTGTAATCACCCTTGTCGAGATGCTCGAGTTCCAAGCTCCGTTGGCGAAAGCGTGTAAACATGAAGATGAGATTTTACCTTATGGCGGTTCATTCGGTATCAGGACCCCGACGAGTCGGGGTAGCGACCAGGTAAATCACGGATACCAGGATCTGAAAAATCCGAGTGGGTCGACGAATACGGAACCGGGAGCGGTAGCGACCGGGTCGAACCATCGGGCAACGAATCAATACAATCGGCCTTTTCCGTGTGGATCAGCGGCTCATCAAGCCACCCGGTCGCTACCGCTCCCGGTTCTGTCTACGTGTGACGACTGGTTAGTGCTATTCGTTTTCTAAACTACCGTCTGCCTGATACATTTATTGCAATAAAGTCATTATCCTTATGCAGTGCACTTCAGAGATCGCGCAGAAACATTTTTTCAACCCGGCGAACGTCGGCGATGCCACCGAACCAAATTTTGTTGGCCGGGCTGTCTCTTTTGAGTGTGGCGCCACTTTACGGATCTCTCTGCACGTCGATGACTCGCAACGAATTGTCGAGGCAAAATTCAAAGCGGCTGGTTGTAGTGCGATGGTGGCCGCTGCATCGCTGCTTGCCGACCAGATTAAAGGGAAAACCACGGGAGATGCAGCAACTTTAGCTCAACAGCCAGAGCTGCTACTAAGACAACTCGGCGAAGTCGCGGCAGAGCGGCGCGAATGCACGGCACTCGCGTCCGAAGCTTTGATCGCGGCGATACGTAAATACAGCGATTCAGTCCGTACCGAATGGACGGGAGACGAAGCCTTGATCTGCACCTGTTTTGGTGTCTCAGAGCGAACCATCGAACGTGAGGTTGAAGCGAAAGGGTTGAGGACGATTGCCGAAGTCACACGCGCATGTAAGGCCGGTGCGGGGTGCGGCTCGTGCTATCCGTTGATCGAAGACATTCTGCGAGTAAATGGTGAATCGTAAACGTAGGACAGGCATTCCTGCCTGTCGCACTTTGCAGCCAAAAGTCGATTGCAACGAAACCAACTGACAGACAAGAATGACTGTCCTACCACCATGATCTATCTCGATAACAACGCAACTACACGCGTCGCGCCCGAAGTCTTCAATGCGATGCGGCCTTATCTCACCGAACTCTACGGGAATCCGTCTTCAGCACACACGCTTGGACAAACAATGAAATCCGCCGTCGAACATGCGCGCGGGCAGGTGGCTGAATTGATCGGCGCCGCGGAATCCAGCGAAGTTGTCTTCACATCGTGCGGCTCGGAAGCTGATAACTGGGCGATAGGCGGCTTTCTTGAACAGAACCCAACGCGACGCCACATCATTACGACGCGAGTGGAGCACGAAGCCGTGCGCAATCTCTGCGAGCATCTGGCGGAAATCGGCTGCGAGATAACCTGGCTCAATGTCGACGGAAACGGTGAGCTCGATCTGGACGACCTTCGGCGAGCGTTACGGCCGGATACTGGATTGG
>JALZOO010000198.1 GCA_030913905.1 Acidobacteriota bacterium | reverse complement strand
TCATCGGCAACGCCGAAAGAATCGGCCAGCGACGAGTCTTTCTCGACCGTGTGCAAGAGACGCTCGTTGGGAATGGTGATTACTGTGTCAACGCACTCGCGCAGCTCTCTTAAACCGTGCTCAGCCTGTTGCATTCGGCGACGGCCTTCGAAGTGAAAAGGCTTGGTCACAACAGCTACAGTCAAAGCGTCTAATTCAGTCGCCAGCGAAGCGATGATAGGCGCGCCGCCGGTTCCTGTCCCCCCGCCCAGGCCCGTAGTGACAAAGACCATGTCTGCGCCTTCCAGCACCTCGATGATCTTGTCAGTGTCCTCGAGAGCCGCTTCGCGCCCCACGTTTGGGTTAGCTCCGGCGCCGAGCCCTTTCGTGAGCCGGCTGCCTAACTGAATCTTGATCGGCGCCTTTGATCTCTTCAGCGCCTGGAGGTCTGTGTTGGCAACCAGGAATTCGATTCCCTCGATGCCCGCTTCAATCATGCGGTTGACAGCGTTACCGCCACCGCCGCCAATTCCAATGACTTTTATGCGCGCACCGGTAATGGGCGGATCGTCATCGATGAAAATATTAATGCCTCTATCGAGTTGCCGAGCGTCCTTTGCCATAGTCATGTCCTCTCTTCCGAAGCGGGAAGGTTTCCAGGGCTTCTTCCTCCTATGTTGGGCTGCTTTCGACATCGGGCTCGATATCTTGCGGACTATATCTTGTACGACCGGGCCGAGAGCATACAACAACTTGTCAAAAAATACTACTGAAACGATTGCGAAAACGAGAAACAAAGTGCGTGAGCTTGCCGGTCGAGCCTCGCCGGCCCAACGCTGAGCGGTGTTCGCTTGCTTGCGTGCGACTGGCAACCAGTGCCAGCCCTGCGGCGGCGGCCCATGCCGGGCTCTGAATGTCTTCGATCAATCCACCGAAACGATCTCGCTCGGGATATCCGACACGGACCGGGGCATCGAAAACCTGCTCAGCGATCTCAGTCATTCCACTTAGCAACGCTCCGCCGCCCGTCAACACCACGCCGCTTGAGAGTTGTCTCTCCCAACCAGCGTCCTTGATCTCGTCGGCAACGTGCATCAGAACTTCTTCAGCGCGTGGCTGCAAAATGTCGCAAAGAATCTGCCGCGAAAGCTGTCGCGGCGCGCGGCCCCCGACGGATGGTACGTCGACCAACTCACTTCGCTGCATTTCGGACAGCGACGTGCTGCACGCACAGCCAACTGTTCGTTTGATTTTTTCTGCATCCGGGATCGGGGTGCGCAGACCGAAGGCGATATCGTTGGTGAAGTGTGACCCACCCAACGGAAAGACGGCTGTATGTTGCACGGCGCCTCGTTGGTATATGACCAGGCCGGTCGTCTCCGCTCCTATATCGACCAGCGCTGCGCCAAACTCCTTGTCGTCCTCAGTCAATGACGCCTCGGCCGCTGCCAGTTGCTCCAGAACCATGTCGGCAACTATCAAACCAGCCCGATTTACGGCGTTAATGGCATTTTGGCGCGCCGTCACAGGGCTGGTAACGATGTGGACTTTGACCGCTAACCTGGCGCCAATCATCCCCACGGGGTCGTTGATTCCGTCTTGATCGTCAACAACGAACTCCTGCGGCAGTCGATCTACGATTTCGCGTCCGGCGGGCAGTTGAATCGCGCACGCAGAGTCGATGGCACGTCGAACATCTTCCGGTGTGATCTCACGATCGCGACCGGACACAGCCACGATGGCTTGACCGTTGAAACCGAGAATGTGCGAGCCGGCGAGGTTGATCGAAACCTCCTCGGCTTGTATTCCACTCATGCGCTCGGCTTCTTCGACGGCTCGCTTCACTGCATCGACGGCTGCATCAGGATTAACTATCACGCCTTTGCGCAGGCCGCGCGCCTCAGCCTCACCAATACCGACTATGTCGAGCAAGCCACCCTCGCCAGGCTCGCAAGCGATACACGTCACCCTACTGGTCCCTATATCGAGACCGATTGTGTGCTGTGTGCGCTTGGCCATTTAACGGTGCTCCTTAACGATGACAATCGTTGCTTACGCTCTGCGGCGATTCGAATTCTTCGATTTATCTGGCTTCTTTTCCGCGTCTGATTTCTTCTCGCGCTCTTTCTTCGTTTTGCTGGCCAACGCGGACGGTTGAGAACTTGCTCGGCTACGGGCTGCGGTAACAGAAGAATCGCGCTCTGGCTTTTTCTCGACGGGAGCTTCAACTGGCGGGGTTGAAAGTTCGGTACCGTCGCTGGTTGTATGGGTGCCGGAAACCAGTCCAACAATCGCTCTCTTTCCCTGGCTCAGGTCGATGTAGCTGATGAGCGCTCCCCGCGGTGTCTGTCGCTGTGCATCAAGTACGTCAAGCGCATTCTTCAAACGCTTGCCATGATCCTGCGATCCCAACCGCACCTCGATCTGAGAACTGTCGCCCGCCAACTGGGCACGAACATCGCGGATGTCGATTAAGTTCACTTCACTGACGCGCTCAGACAAACCTAGAGCGTTCCACTCTCGCTCCAACGCTAGGAACGTTTGCACTCGCTCTTCATTTTCTTTCCGCGCCGCGTCCGAATCCTCTTCGTTCAATCCGCGCAGGAAAAAAGCTGGAAGCTGATCTGTGGGCAACATCTCGCCGAGTAGCACTGCGTCCTCGTCAACCCAACGAAACCGTCCTGACGCCGTGCGAACCACGGCACGTGGCACACGCTCAGAAATGCGAACGCGAAGGCCGTCCGGTAGCACTCTTGAAATGATCGCCGTGCGCACCCAGGGCAATTGCTCCAACCCAGCACTGAGCGCCGGGAGATCTGCGTTCCAGACTCCAGTTTGCTCGGTTTCGCGGCGCACCAGCGCTTGCACTTCACTCGCAGACACGCGCGACGTTCCCTGCACTTCCACTCGACGCACTTGAAAGAAACTGGCTGACGCGGCTGCGCGATAGCCGGCGAAAACGAGCACGCCGAGGACAATCGCCAGCGCAAGCTTTGAAATCGTGGGCAGGTATCCAATCAGCGAACGCAGTCGTGACGCCACAGCTTCACCGCTGGTCTCCCGGCGCGATGGCTTTTGTGTGACAGCGCCCGACCGACCCGAACCAGATAGGCCGGTGCGGTTCCCCACCTTGTGCGCGATGACTTGCTCTCTCATGTCGATTCCTTTCCACCCGAATTTGGCTCACCGTCCTCAGGCTCCCGGGCGTTAGTGGGCTTATTCGCCCGCCATAATTCAACTTCGTATTCAAGCTCAATGCCGTGTTCGCGCTTGACGCGTTCGCGAATCTCTTCGGCCAGAGCGAGCGCGTCTTCTGCTCGTGCGTCTTCGCCCTCGGTGACGATGAAGTTGGCATGAACCGGCGAAATAACCGCACTACCTTTTCGCGTCCCCTTCATTCCAATCTCATCGATCATTTTGCCGGTGCCGACTGTGCCGGCGGGAGGGTTTTTGAAGAAACACCCGGCGGATCTTGAGCCATGGGGTTGTGTCGCCATCCTTCTCGACTTCGCATCCTCCATGCGCGCGCGAATCTTCTCAGGATCATCAGGCGTGAACCTTAAGGTGGCGCCCAAGAGCAACTCGCCTTCTTTGAAGGATGTATGGCGGTAGTTCCAATGAATCTCACTTGCTGGAATCTCCGTGACCTTTCCACCGCGCGCGACTCGCACAGTCTCTGTAACCGTTCCTATTTCGTGGCCATAAGCGCCTGCGTTCATCCACAACGCACCGCCCACAGTGCCGGGGATACCGCCTAAACCTTCGATTCCCGAAAGTCCCTGACGCGCCACATCGATGCAAAGACGAGGCAGCGAATAACCCGCCGGTACTGAGACACGCTCGCCATCAAACTCCAGCTCGCCCTTCAGCTCCTTGAGACTAAGAACGACATAATGATGTTCCCCGTCGTCCGCGAGGATGTTGCTGCCCGAACCCAGCGCGCGCCACCCGATTCCTGCCTGGTCCATTTCGTGCACAATCGCCGCGGCCTGCGCTTCCGTCTCCGGTGACAAGACCCAATCTATCGAACCGCCGACGCGGAGACTGGTTAACTCCGCAAAACGCCGGCCGCGTTCCGCGCGCACACCAAGGCGTGACGCGATCTCCTCCAAGGCAACGTCTCGCTGTTGAAATTGTTGTTCGTCGGTCTCAGTCATCGTTGTCATCGCAAATTAATAGTTGTGTTATCCATAAACCTAAACAGTCTTCGCGTCGCCACGTTCGGCTAACAGCCCCAGCAACTGATCGCTCACGCGGCTGACGGTGCCTGCCCCCAAGGTCAAAACGAGGTCGCCCGGCTGCACGTGATCTCGTAAAGCAGCGGCAGCATTCTCGAGCGCGCCGACATAACGCACATCCTTGTGGCCAAAACGTTTGATTGCAGCGGTCAACGTTTCGGCCGTTGTCCCTTCGATAGGATCCTCGCTGGCAGCATAGATGTCGGTGACGAAGAGCGTGTCGGCGTTATTAAAGGAGCGCGCAAACTCCTCCATCAGATCGTGTGTCCGGCTGTAGCGATGCGGCTGAAACAGCACCACGATGCGTCTTCCGCCCGAACCGATTTTCGCGGCAGCTAGTGTTGCCTTTACTTCGGTCGGATGGTGACCATAGTCGTCGACCACCATGACGCCGCCAGATTCACCTTTGAACTGGAAGCGCCGGCCAGCGCCGGTAAAGCTGCCAAGCGCTTCGGTGATTTGCTCGAATGGAACATCAAGCTCAAATCCAACGGCTATCGCAGCGAGCGCGTTATAGACGTTATGCAATCCCGGAACGCGCAACTCGACGTCACCCACAACATCCGCACCGTGCCAAACGGTGAAAACAGAACCGAACGTTTGATCGTAACGAATGGCGTGCGCAGAGATATCGGCTTGCGCGCTCAAACCATAGGTGATTCGCCGGCGTTCGATGTGCGGAATAATTGCCTGCACATTTGGATCGTCCAGACAAAGAACTGACGCGCCATAAAACGGGACCTTGTTTACGAAGCTGGTAAAACAGGCCCGGACGTCATCCATGTCGTGGTAATAGTCCATGTGCTCGCGATCGATATTTGTCACCACGGCGATTGTCGGGGTGAGCATCAAGAACGATCGATCGCTTTCATCCGCCTCAACCACCATCAAATCGCTTGTCCCCAAATGAGCATTCGATCCAAACGCACCAACGACACCGCCCACGACAATCGTCGGATCCATGCCGGCGTGACCCAGCACGGTTGCAACCATCGACGTGGTTGTCGTCTTTCCATGTGAACCTGCCACCGCCACCGTGTGTGGCTTCAGTCTCATCAACTCTGCCAGCATCTCCGCTCGAGGAATCACCGGAATGGAGCGTCGCTGGGCTTCAACGATTTCCGGGTTGTCGTCACGGACCGCCGTCGAGCGAACCACGACGTGCGCGTCACCGACGTTTTCGCCCTCATGTCCTTCAGCAAAGTCAACGCCCATCTGTTGGAGCCGATCAGTCACGTTCGATCGCTTTGCGTCGGAGCCAGAGACACGGAAGCCGAGATTCACCAGCACCTCGGCAATGCCGGACATGCCGATACCGCCGATGCCAACAAAATGTATGTGCTGAATGCGTCTAAACATCTAAACAGTCTGGAGTTGCCAGTCTTGAGTCGTCGCCACTGCCTTGCTGCTCACTGCTCACTGCTCACCGCTCACTGCTTGCTGTCCCACCAGGTTCTCGACCATATCCGCCACGGCCGCGGTCGAGTTTTTTCGAGCAAGTGCGTGTGCGGCATTCTCCATTTTCGTTATCCGTTCCGGGTCGTCAGCAAGCGCAGCGATCTCGCCCGCCAATAGTTCTCCCGTTAAGTCCTGCTGCAAAATCATTCTTGAAGCACCCGCTGCTTCCAGCGCTTCGGCGTTTTTTCGTTGATGATCATCGGCCGCCAGGGGAAAAGGGATCATCACCGACGCTTTTCCTGCTGCGATCAATTCCGCCGTCGTGGTCGCACCCGCTCGGCAAATCATCAGATCGGCATTCGTAACGGCAGCCACCATGTTGTCGATGTATTTCGTCACTCGCGCTTGTTCCCATCCTGCATCCAAATACGCCGAACGCACTTTCTCGAAATCCGCTTCTCCTGTTTGATGCGTGATACGCAAGACATTGCGTAATCCGTCGAGCAACGGCAGCGATGCGACCATCGCTTCGTTTATGGCCCGTGCGCCTTGCGAACCTCCAAACACCAGCACAGAAAAATCCGAAGGGTTTCTCTCTCGTCTCGGTATCTCAAAGAACTCGCGCCTTACCGGGTTACCGGTGATAGTCGCTTTGCCGCGAAAGTAAGGAACAGCCTCGTCAAACGAAACGGCTGCCTTGTCAACAAAACGCGCCAACCTCCTGTTGGTCCATCCAGGCAACGCATTTGATTCCATTACCAACGTCGGGACCTTCAATAGCGCCGCTGTCATCACTACGGGCCCAGAAACATATCCGCCCGCTCCAATCACCACGTCAGGCCGAAACGTTCTGATCAAACGGCCGGCACCCAACAAACTCTTCGGCAGGATCAGCAAGCCCTTGACCCGCGCCGCCAGCCCCACATTCTTCAGACCTGCACTTTCAATGATCGAAAGTTTGAAACCTGCCTGTGGCACCAGCTTGTTTTCAAGCCCCCGCGCCGTACCAACGAACCTGACTTCCGACTCCGGTTGGCGCCGAAGAATCTCTTTGGCCACCGCAATACCCGGATAAATGTGTCCGCCGGTGCCGCCGGCGGCAATCATCACGCGCATCGCCGTTACCCGAAGCGCGAGGACGCCATTCGCCTCGCCGGCTCTGGGCGAAGTTTTCTCGACGGCTTCTGGCTGCGGGCAGTAATCGATTTCAACGTGCCGAAGTTCATCGAACCCGCTGCATGCTGCGAAATGTTCAGCAAGATTCCGACCGCCGCCAGCGTAGGAACAAGAGAAGACCCACCGTAAGAAATGAACGGCAACGGAATGCCCTTGGTCGGCACCAGCGACAGCACGACGCTGATATTAAAAAGCGCCTGCACCACGATCCCGGTAACCAGCCCGAGCGACAGCAACATGCCGAACCGGTCCGGCGCCAGAAGCGACGTTCGCAGGCCGCGCCAGAGAAATAGCGCGAAGATCAGCAACACCGTTAAGGTACCTAGCAGTCCCAACTCTTCTCCTACCACTGCAAAAATAAAGTCCGAGTGTGCAAAAGGCAGAAACAACATCTTCTGTTTGCCTTGCGCAAAGCCGAGACCATTCGGTCCTCCAGAACCAATGGCTATCAGCGACTGGACCACCTGAAAACCACTGCCTTGAGGGTCGGCCCATGGATCCAAAAACATGATCATGCGGCGCATGCGGAAGGGAACGAAGATCAGCAGACCCGCCACTCCAATCACTGCCGGAAGCGCCACCAGTCCCAGATGAAACAGCCGCGCGCCAGCCGTATAGATCAAGACGGCAAACACCACCGCGAGCATCATTGCAGTTCCCAAGTCGGGTTCAGCCACAATTAACAATGCGAGCACGCCTGTCACCAACGCACACGGTACAAAGGTGCGCCAGAATGATTGTTCTTCCCCGGTCTGCTTCTCGAGGTAATAGGCTAGAAAGATCACCAGCGAGAGTTTTGAAAGCTCCGATGGTTGAATGGAAAAGCCCTTGAGTTTTATCCAACGCTGCGCGCCGTTAACTGCAGGGAAAGCGAAGACTGCAACAAGCAACACCACCGTCAGCATGAGTAAGCCGTAGACGATACGGCTGTCACGCAGCCGGTTGTAGTCAAACTGCATCG
>JALZOO010000136.1 GCA_030913905.1 Acidobacteriota bacterium | reverse complement strand
CCAGAGCGTCTTAAAAGGCGATTACCCGATTCGAGGCAATAAGCTCTTTATGATCTTGTCGGCCGTGAGTACGACCGTGGTCGAGCAGCGGCGGGCACCCACACCTTCCGGCGTAAGCACAGACGAGCCTGGCAGCGCTGAGTTTTTTGGCCAGCCCGAACAGTTTGCACTCAACCAGACGGTGCAGCTCAGTTTTGAACTGTTCCACGGCGATACAACCTTCAAGCCACGCGATTGGGCAATCAAGATCTCGCCAACCTTCAGCATTCCAAACTATCTGAATGCGCGGGAGAACGGCGTGGTTAATATCGACGTCAGACGCGGTGCAAACCGCACCGATACACACATCTCATTCGAAGAGGCTTTCGCGGAAGTGAAGCTGGCGGACGTGAACGCCAACTATGATTTCGTTTCCGTGCGTGCCGGCATTCAGCCTTTCGTTTCAGATTTTCGTGGTTTTATTTTTTCCGACAACAATCTTGGGTTTCGCTTGTTCGGCGCGGCTGACAACAATCGTATTCAGTACAACGCAGCTTACTTCTCGATGTTGGAGAAGGACACAAACAGTGGACTTAACCGTTTCGACACGCGCCATCAAAATGTTTACGTCGCCAACATCTTCCGTCAGGATTTCCTGAGCAAGGGCTACACGATTCAGGGCAGCTTTCATTACAACGACGATCGCCGCAGCGTGAAGTTTGATCGTAATGGATTCCTGGTTAGACCCGCGTTAATTGGCGACGCGCGGCCACACGCGATCAAGGTTGGTTACGTCGGCATCAGCGGGGATGGCCACCTCGGCCGCATCAATTTGTCGCATGCTTACTACTACGCGTTTGGCCGCGACGATCACAATCCGATAGCCGGACGCGACGTCAGGGTGAAATCAAACATGGCCGCCGCCGAGGTTTCGCTGGACAAGGATTACCTGCGGTTCAAGGGCTCTTTTTTTTGGGCGCAGGGTGATGCGGACCCGACCGACGACAAGGCGACGGGGTTTGACGCCATCTTTGATGACCCAAACTTTGCCGGTGGCCAGTTTTCGTTTTGGAACCGCAACGGCATTCGTTTGACGCAAACAGGCGTCGGGCTGACGCAGCCGAACAGTCTGTTGCCCAGTTTGCGGAGCAGCAAGATTCAAGGGCAAGCGAATTTCGTAAATCCGGGAATATTTATTTACAACGCGGGTGTGGACGTTGAACTGACGCAAAGAATCAAGGCGATCTTCAATGTTAACTACCTGCGATTTCACCGTACGGAGCCGTTGGAGTATGTGTTGTTTCAGGATCGCATCCGGCACGACATCGGCTTCGATTACAGTGTCGGCGTGGCTTACCGGCCGTTCTTAATCAACAACGTAACGATGACGTTTGGTGCGGCGACGCTGCAGACGGGGCGCGGTTTTCGAGACATCTTCACAGATCGTTCGCGCAATTGTCCGGCGAGTGTCGGGGATTTCTGCGAACCGGATGTGATCAGCCCGCGCAAGCCGCTGTATACGTTGTTTGCGCAATTGAAGTTGATTTTTTGAAGGCGGATTTGAGAAACCTGTCACACATAAATAAATCTTTGCATAGTCTAGATGAAGACGCCGGACTCGCAGGTGTTGCGCTCATCGGCCACAGCTCTAAAGATAAACGACGTTTGCGACGAGGTAGGTTAGCGCCCGCTCTAGTAAAAAACCAGATCACCACAGAGACACAGAGAGCACAAAGGTGGCACAGAGAAAACTCTAAGATGGCTACTCCTCACATCAATCGACTCACACATCAAATAATCGGCGCCGCGATTGACGTGCATAGACAGATTGGCCCTGGATTGCTTGAGTCGGCTTACAGGAAATGCCTACGTCGAGAACTATTCCTGCAGGGTGTTCCGTTCGAATATGAAAAACCCTTGCCCCTCGAGTACAAGGGCATAAGGTTGGAGTGTGGATATCGGGTGGATATCGTTGTCGCAGGCAAGGTTGCCGTCGAGGTAAAGTCGGTTCAAGCTCTCGCCCCAATACACGATGCACAACTCTTGACTTACCTTCGACTCGGTGGTTGGCCGGTAGGTCTCCTAATCAATTTTAACGTGGTGGTACTAAAGGATGGAATCCATAGAAAAATTATGGGATACGCCAACTAATCCTGGGAATGCCACAGAACCTCTGTGCACCCTCTGTGTTCTCTGTGTCTCTGTGGTAAGCGCTTTTTTGTTTCGATAAAGTCATGATCAGACCTAGAGTCATACTAATACTGATTATCTTGTCGTTCAGCGTGATGCTGGGGTTGGTTGTAGTGTCCAGTGCAAGAAGAGCGAAGGCATCTAAGGCTCTAGTTCCCGTACAATCGGAATCCTTTCGTCTCAACACGTCATTCCCAAGAGCAAGTAAGCACCCTGTCATTCAAACCTCCAGACTAGAAGGCTGCGTTACCTGCCACGGCCTGATCGAGCCGATGCACAAATACGGCACGACGGAAACGCTCGACAAACTAAAAGGTGACAAGGATGCCGTTGGGCTTACCTGCACAGGCTGCCATGGCGGAAATCCGGTCCCACGCAAGAACGAAAGCGCTCAGGAGAACGAACGCGTCAAGAACGAGGCGCACGTCCGCGCAAGGTTTCCAAACGAATGGAAGCGGGATGGCAAATACACCGGCGCGAATCCCGAACGTACAAACACGCTGCTCGCGCGCGAAAGTTGGGAGTTTGTCCGTTTTATCAATCCCGGCGATTTACGCGTAGCCGCCAAAACGTGCGGCAGCGGCAGCTGTCACGAGATTGAATCGAAGAATGTTGCGCGCAGCATGATGAGCCATGGCGCCATGCTCTGGGGCGCCGCCCTTTACAACAACGGCGGCTTTCCCTTGAAGGACGCGCGCTTTGGCGAAAGCTACAACGAAGATGGCGCGCCGCAAACACTCGTGCAAACGCCAACGCCCGGCTTCGAGGAGCGGCGGACCAAAGGTCTGCTGGAGTTTCTCGATCCCATTCCTCGCTGGGAAATTTCGCAGCCCGGTAATGTGCTGCGGGTTTTCGAACGAGGAGGGAAGCGAAGGTTGGAAGTAGGGCTGCCCGACAAAGAAGAGGAACCGGGCAAACCAGACAAGGGTTTAAGCCCGCGCGGTTTTGGCACCGCACAACGAACTGATCCCGTCTATCTGGGATTGCAAAAGACGCGACTCCTGGATCCGACGCTGAACTTTCTCGGCACGAACGATCATCCCGGCGACTATCGTTCATCCGGTTGTACTGCCTGTCACGTTATTTACGCCAACGACCGTAACGCCCCGCACTCGGCTTTTTACAATGTCGCGGGAAATCTCGGGCAATCCCAAACCGCCGATACCAACATTCCCAAGAATGAATCCGGACATCCCATCAAACATCAATTCACCAATCAGATTCCGACGTCGCAGTGCATGGTCTGTCACATGCATCCGGGAACAAACATGGTGGCCAGCTACCTGGGCATGACCTGGTGGGACAACGAGAGCGACGGCGACAAGATGTATCCAAAGAAACAAGCGGCGTCGTCTGCTGAGGAGGAACGGATAAAACTAGATCGTAATCCCGAGGGGGCAAGCGTACGCGGGCTCTGGTCAGACCTGGAATTTTTGGCCCAGACAGGAACAGCCGTATTCAACGCGGGTTTGAAGAATACGCAGTTCGGAGATTTCCACGGTCATGGTTGGTTGTTTCGCGAGGTCTTCAAACGCGACCGCAAAGGGAACCTGCTTGATGCACTGGGCAACC
>JALZOO010000129.1 GCA_030913905.1 Acidobacteriota bacterium | reverse complement strand
CCAGCAAAGCTAGAATTGGGCGAAACGGTGACGAGTTATTCGTGCTTTCGCGACATCTCGTAAGATCACGACATCGCAGTAGGTAAATGCTTGAAACCTGCCCGTCAAGCTGGGACCAAGCACGTTGCCGCCTGATCTGCGGTGAGACTGTGCCGACTGAACGAGTGTAAACACCCTGAGCTACGCGCCGTGTCGGGGAGGCCCGGCTGTCGGCATCAGTGACGTGTTTCACCCTCGATGACGAGGAAACCTGTCTCACCACCTCCTGACGTGACGTTAACCACCGGCGAGTCTGCCAACCGCACCAGCGCGCCCTCGACACGCCCGGCAAAAAGAAATGGATTCGTGTCCACGTACATTGGCTGCAAAGCCCAATGGCTTTCGCTGAAAATCGGGAAGACCTCTTTTCGGAGTTCTATCTTCTCTTGCACTACGTAGTCACCTTTCAGCGCTTCCGATAACGCAGACTCCCACTCTGATGCGGTTGAGTGTTCGCCAAAGGTGATGCCGCGGCCGCCGTAATCGTCATTAGGCTTCAGGACGAATTGCGACCGGTGCTTCCGGATGTGTTCAATCAGATCAACCTTCACCCCTCGATGGTGGGTCTTGAGTTGAACAACGCGCCGCGTCCAGGGCACTGTGCGGCGAATCACTTCCCTCTCACGAGCGGTGAACCAGTTAGCGTGCGTTTCGTCAGTCAGCAAACCGAACGCTGCCTTTTTGTGGACCAACTTGCAACGGAAGGAATTAACGAGACAAACATCACCTGCCAGGTAGGCGCGAATGAGCGGATGTGAATCGTCACAGCGGTCAAGCAATTCGTTGATAACGACTCGTTTGTAGATAAGATCGATCGGGAAGGCGCCACAGCGTAGCTTTCCTTTTTCGTACTCAAGGTGCTCAGGCGCGCAAATGATTGTCGGCACTCCACTAAGGGTAAAAAAATCTCTCAAGACGACGAACTCATCAGCAGTCGGCAGGCCCTCCCAATCAAGGATTGCGATACTCGGCACGCCGGTCCCGCCCCACTCCCGGTAGGTGCTCATCAGGGCGTCCAGCAGATAGGTTTCCGGGGAGAACTGCCGCAGTTGATACTGTTTTGCGAGGTCTTGCAGGGCTCCTACTTCAAAGAGAACCTCGTTAAGACTGGCCTGGTCCGTAAGACTGGATGGGTTTTCCGCGTTGTACTCGACAAACCTGACCTCGCGACCGTGAACGAAGGCGTCGAGCCGCGATGTCACTGTCGATCTCGAGTACTTTGGCTCGACAGTCGCTAGTTTTATCTCGCGGTCCGTCAGCCCGACAGCTCGCATTAGCGATGGTTCACGCAGCAGCGCCGCGGCTGTTGTTTCAAACGCTGCGGCCAGAACCTGAGCTGAGCCGGCGAGGATGCTGTACTGCGTTTGGGTAAGCAAATGCGGACGCAGGGCAGCACTAATTTCGCGGTCGCCGTAAGACAGACGGCGCGTACGCATCTTGTTCTTGAGGTGCGCGAAGAACTCCGCCGTTAGAGAGTCATCTGCGGTAAGGGTCTTGTGATATTTAGTAATCAGCCGTTCACGCATGCTTCATAATTCTAACAAGTCATCGATGCGGCTGGCGTTGCCGAATACAGCGCCTCTCTAATTGCCACGTCTCGCGGGTCTCGATCTTCAGCCAGTGCTAACTGCAAGGCGTGTTCCCGGCAAGCCAGACAATACGCATGTGTGTTTAAGCCCTCTGGCCCATTCATGCTTGTGCCCGAATCGATAAGACCGTGGGTTTGTGCGCTCACGGGTGGGGAACTTTTCGCATCTTTTTGTCCGAATCTATTGACTTTCAAGCTCATTTCAGCGCACAGGGCAGGCACGTACATTGCTCTTGAATTACTGCGATGTACGTTGCGAAAACCTTCTCCGGGACTTCTGATCTTGTCGCCTTAACCGGTGCGCCGTTGCGTGCCGTTCCAAGCACCGAAGACTGGCACGCTTTGGACACAGCGGTGGTCGTGGCCCATCTAGGGGCAAATCCTTCGAGCGGCCTGACCACCGCGGACGTAAAACAGCGACATCTTAGTTATGGTCCTAACGCCCTGCAAGAGATTCGACCTCGCCCCGCCTGGCGCCTCCTAATCGATCAATTTACCAGTATCGTGATTGCTCTCCTGGCAGTGGCAGCGGCAGTAGCGTGGATTACCGGAGATATGCTTGAAGCGATCGCGATCCTGGTCGTGCTCATCATCAATGCCTTGGTGGGCTTTGCCACGGAATGGCAAGCGAGCCGGGCGCTGGATGCGTTACGCCGCCAAGCTCGGACAATCACTCGTGTACGACGAGAAGGAGTTGAAACCACGATTGATGCCGAAGACCTGGTGCCTGGTGACATTATTGTCCTCAACGCGGGCGACCGAGTACCCGCCGATGCGCGATTGCTCGAAGCCTCGCGGCTGCAAACAGAAGAGTCTGCGCTGACGGGCGAGAGCACCACAGTCGACAAAACGGTTGCGCCTGTATCCGTTAAAGCCCTCCTGGCTGAGCGACGGTCGATGCTCTACCTCGGGACCGCCGTGGCTGCCGGCCGTGCAGTGGCGCTCGTTGTCGGGACGGGCACTAATACGGAACTCGGACGAGTCGGACGTCTCGTTGCCACATCGATCAAAGAACGCTCCCCGCTGGAAAAGCAGTTGGGCAATCTCGGTCGTCGACTCGTCTACATCGTTCTGGCTATCGCCGCGGTGGTGATGATGACCGGTTGGTTGCGAGGTGATGGGCTGTGGATGATGGTTGAGGTTGGAATCAGCCTGGCCGTCGCCGCAGTACCCGAAGGCCTACCAGCGGTTACGACACTGATTCTCGCGCTTGGCGTACTCCGCATGGCACGGCAACAAGCAATCATGCGACGCCTCACAGCCGTCGAAACTTTAGGCAGCACCACCGTCATCTGCGCTGACAAGACAGGCACGCTCACTGAGAACCGCATGACGGTTCGCGAATACTACCTTTCAGATGGACGCTCGATTCAAGTGGATGGCAGCGAATGTAGTGCCGAAGGCGACGAGCTACTTCAGCGCGCGTTGCGGATTGGCGTGCTGTGTAACGAAGCAGTTTTTCGCGCGGGTGAAGAAGACGATGTAACCATCGGCGACCCAACTGAAACAGCGCTGTTAGTCGTGGCCGACGCCCTGGTCCTGGATGTTCCGCAGGAGCGCGCAATGCATCCGAAGCTGGCGGAACAGCCATTTCACGCTTCCACTAAGCGCATGACTACGCTGCACCGGAGGATCGACGGTCAACACTTTGCTGCGTTAAAAGGCGCGCCGGCCGTGGTGCTCGAGGCCTGTTCAAGTTATGCAGCGGGCGCCGACCGGGTTTTCCCTATGGATCCTGAAAGTCGCGCACGATTCACTGCGGCGAATGAACAGATGGCGGACCGCGCCCTGCGTGTGCTGGCATTGGCGGTCAAACATTTCGACAAGGAAGTGGGAACACTCTCCGATGAACAGCTTGAAAGTGGCTATACCTTCCTCGGCCTGGTGGGAATGATTGATCCGCCGCGGCCCGGAGTAGCCGAGGCAATTCAACGTGCGCGGCTCGCCGGTATCCGCACAGTCATGCTAACCGGCGATCAGCTCAACACCGGGCGCGCAATAGCCCGCGAACTCGGCCTGGGTACAGGCGAACCCCGAGCTCTTCACGCTCAAGACCTGATTGGTGCAGATCAACATCGGCTCGCCGAACTTGCTCGCACAACCGATGTTTTCGCCCGCGTTTCACCTGAAGACAAACTGCGAATAGTTGAAGCGCTGCAAGCAGCAGGCGAGGTAGTGGCTGTTACGGGTGACGGCGTCAACGATGCGCCCGCTCTGAAGCGAGCAAACATTGGTATCGCCATGGGCCAGCGAGGGACCGAGGTTGCTAAAGAGGCAGCTGATGTTGTGCTCACCGACGATAACTTCGCGACCATCGTGCGCGCAGTTGAAGGCGGACGAACCATCTATTCCAATATCACTAAGTTTGTGCACATGTTGTTTTCGCACAACCTGGGTGAAGTCCTGATGATCTTGACGGCGATCGCGGTTGGTTGGGCTCTGCCACTTTTACCACTACAAATTCTCTGGATGAACCTGGTAACCGACGTATTTCCGGCGCTCGCGCTGGCTGTCGAACCCCCCTCGCCGGAGATCATGAAGCAGCCTCCTCGCGATCCCAAGAGATCACTGCTCTCAGCCAAGTTCGTCACCCTTATTGCCTGGCAGGCGGCGATGCTCGCCGCCTTGGCTCTGGCGGCTTACATGTGGGCGCTAAATCTTTACGGACCAGGGACTCACGCTCGCACCATCGCATTGTTTGCCCTCATCGGCGGACAGTTGGGCCACACATTTAACTGTCGTTCGCGGACCCGCTCCGCTTTCGACGGACTTCTTAGAAATCCATTCATCTTGATTGCCGCGGTCGTTGTCATTTCCCTGCAACTTCTTGCGGTCTATTTTTCACCGTTGGCAAAGGTTCTCGGAACGGTTCGTCCCTCAGAAACTGACTGGCTGGTTATCCTTCTTTGTTCGCTCGCGCCAGTGCTGATTGTCGAGGCGACAAAGACAATCACTCGCTGGAAAGTTGCAACAAAGGACGCCCAGGGGCGAGGACTCACGCGGCGGTTTGGAGCGCTATGAAAGAACAAATACATCAAGCTCGCTTGAGGAAATTTCCGCAGAGAAATCTGCCGTTTCCACGCTTCCGAATAGTTTCCAAGCCAAATTCGTCGTATTTTCCGCGGCACAAGCGTTGCCCATATAAGACGGCAAGGAGTTGAAACTGAAATGATCAAAATTCAACGTGTCCTGTGCCCCACCGACCTGACATCGGAATCAGATGAAGGGCTGCGCTATGCGGTGGCGCTGGCATCAGCGTACGGTGCAAAGCTTTTTCTTCTGTATTGCAGGGAGGGCCATTCGGGTTCCAACGATAAAGAGAGTAGCCGGGCGGCCCGTGATTCAGAGTCGATGTTTACGGTCTCGCTCGCACCGCACTTGGGTTTGAAGAGTTTTCGCGATTTCGATTGGCAAGGTTTGGTTATAGAAAGTGTTGAGAATATTGGTGAAGCAATCGTAAATGAAGCTGGTAAGCAGCAGATCGATTTGATTGTGATGCGTTCGCGTCGAAGGCCGCGAGCCGCCGTATTACTTGGCTCGACAGCGGAGACTGTGTGTCGCACGGCACCCTGTCCGGTCCTGGTAACACATCCGCTGGAACGAGAGTGGGTGGGACTCTCAACCGGAGAAATCGATCTCAACCGCGTTCTGGTGGCGCACGACTTCTCGCGTGACTCAGAGCTGGCGTTGAATTACGGCTTGTCTTTGGCGCAGGAATACCAGGCAGAAGTGAATTTGTTACACGTGCTCGCTACGGCCGGACAGGGCGAGCCTGAACTGGCCTGGTCCGCCTCGAGTACCGGCAATGCTTACACATTCATGACTCACAAACTCCAGCGAGCCATCCCAAAGGAAGCATTTTTATGGTGTAACTGTGTTAACGCGGTGCGTTGTGGCAAGGCTTCTGATGAGATAGTTGCCTATGCCAAGGAGCGTGAGGTTGACCTAATCTGCATTGGCGCAAGCGGCAGCGACTGGACTCCGGGCAAGCTCTTTGGCTCAAACGTCGATCGCGTTCTGCGCCAGGCGCCATGCCCTGTTCTCGTGGCGCGTCCGATCAAGCGGACTGACTCAGTTTAACAATTCAGCCGAGACGGTTACCTGGTAAATAAACGGAGGGCTTATGACAACATTACGATCCTATATTGATCCAGACCAACAAACTGCAACGGGCCCGACTTCATTCATGACGGAGCGAAACGAGATTGAAGTCCGTTGTGGCATCTGTGCCCGGCCGGTGTACGTTGATGAAGAAACCTATCGCTTCGGTAGCGATGAAATAAAATCCGGGCTCGACAACCCATTTCGCTGTGAGAATTGCGAAGAGGACTACGACGATTTGGCGTACGAACGCTGAATCAAAAGCTCATCGACGTACGCCAAGTAAGGGACGCGGATCAACGGTGCTTACTCGGATGCGAGCATCTAAGATTGCCGCTCCTCGCTCGTGTACGACGAGTGGATTGCAGTCGAGTTCGGAGATCTGAGGAATATCTTCGACCATTGCGCTCACGCGCAGCAACGCGTCTTCAAGTGCGGTTACATCACAAACTGGCGCACCGCGAAATCCTGTAAGCAACGGAAAAGTTTTCAAACTACGAATCATCTCGGAAGCGTCTTCTTTTGATAGGGGCGTCAGACGTACGGATACGTCACGCAGCAACTCAACCTGCACGCCGCCGGCGCCACAGGCCACCACGGGACCAAATTGGGGGTCGTGTACGACGCCCACCAGCATCTCGACGCCTTTCTGGGCCATTCGCTGGACCACGAACCCAGTGGGTGATTGCCCTTTGGCTCTGAGTTGCTCCGACATCTCCTTCGCGGCCGTGCGAACCTGTTCCGGGCCTTCCAAGTGAAGACGAACTGCACCGGCTTCAGTCTTGTGAATAACGCCTGGGGCGATGCCTTTCAGCGCCACGCTTCCGCCAATCTCTTCTGCGGCTACGCCGGCCCCTTCCGCAGTCGCCACGATTCTCTGTTCTACCAGCGGCAGCCCGTAGCATGACATCAGTACGCCAATCTCCTTAGCGGTGAGCCAGCCGTCGCCACGGCAAAGTGCCGTGGCCACAACAGCCGCAGCTTCATCTCTTCGTATATCGTCAAACCAGGGCGCGCCCGTTTCAGGACGGTCACGCCATTCGCGATAACGGGACGCGCGCGCTAGAGCTATCGCCGCGGTTTCCGGGAATCCGTACGACGGAATACTTACATCCGCCGATCGCAACTCCTCCGGCGTGCCTTGCGCCGAAAGGAACACGCCCAAGACCGGCTTCTGCTTGTCTAATGTTCGTGCCGCTTCGGCGATAGCAATCCCGACATCCTCGGCGCGGGTTACTAATGGTGGAGTGAAGATTACGATCAGAGCGTCTACGTTGGCGTCCGCCGCCACAATGCCAATAGCTTTGCGATAGTCAGCAGCCGAGGCGGACGCGATCATGTCGACAGGATTGATCGCGCTAGCTCCCGGTTGAAGAAAAGCCCGTAATTGCTCCTGGCTGTGTTCGCCTAACACAGGGACCTCCAGCCCCCTGTCTTCACATGCATCAGCGCACAGGATTGCCGGTCCACCAGTGTTGGTAATGATACCGACGCGGTTACCCTGAGGCAGTGGCTGATTGGCGAGCAGAGAGGCTACATCGAACAACTCCGCGAGCGTGTCCGTGCGGATTACTCCAGCCTGACGAAAGAGCGCATCAACAGTGACATCCGAAGCAGCAATGAGCGCGCCGGTGTGTGACGAAGTCGCTCGCGCACCCGCCGTTGAACGTCCGCTCTTAACAACTACGATCGGCTTCTTTCGGCCGACACGTCGCGCGATCTGGGAAAATTTCTTAGGGTTACCGAATGATTCGAGGTAGAGCGGTATTACATCAGTCCCCTCGTCAGATTCCCAATAACGCAGCAGATCGTTTCCGGAGATATCTGCCTTGTTGCCGACTGATACAAAAGTAGAAAGGCCGAGTCCAAGCGAGTTGGCATATTCGATGATCGCTAATC
>JALZOO010000125.1 GCA_030913905.1 Acidobacteriota bacterium | reverse complement strand
TCTCCAGATAATAAGAATTCGAACGCTCTCTCGACTGGAAGAAAACATCCGGGTTTTGCGCGGTGCCTCGCATCACCGGATGGTCAGGCGTCAGTGCACGCGCTCGGTGGGCCTGCACCAACTGGTCGTCGATCATCGCGCGGACCTGTTCATCGGAGAGCTTTTCAATCTTCATTACCTCGTGAGAGGTGCGAAAGCCGTCGAAAATATGCAAGAAGGGCACCCGCCCTCGAAGCGTGGCGGCCTGGGTGATTAGCGCAAAATCCATTGCCTCTTGCACTGAGTTGCCAAATAACATGGCCCAGCCGGTGGTGCGTGTGGTCATCACATCGCTGTGATCGCCGAAGATCGAGAGGGCATGAGTAGCAACCGAACGGGCCGCGATATGGAACACGGTGCTGGTTTGCTCGCCTGCGATCTTGAACATGTTTGGAATCATTAGGAGCAGGCCCTGGCTCGACGTAAAAGTTGTCGTCAACGAGCCGGTCTGCAACGTCCCGTGAACAGCCCCGGCCGCGCCTCCCTCAGATTGCATCTCGCGCACAATCGGAGTCATGCCCCATAGGTTCTTCTCGTCTAAAGCCGACCAGGCATCAGAAAATTCTCCCATCGCAGAAGAGGGCGTGATGGGATAGATGGCAATTACTTCGTTCGTCTTGTAGGCAACGTAGGCGGCGGCTTCGTTACCGTCAATGGTAGTTTGATTATTCACTGGCATGTGCTCTCGGCTTGGCAATACCTGGCCCCTTAAGGCGCAACTTTGGGAACGAGACGGCAGTGTCGCTGCTTTGGAAAGGCGCTGGCTCAAAGTGTTTTCTATGGTTCATCATCCCAAAGCGGCGTTGCTACTGCCGTAGCTCAATGTCGCAGTCGTCCGTGCGACAACATAAATGTCTTCCAGGCACGTTGGCCCAGCTGGTTGAAGAGCTAACTAACTCACTGGACTCTTCTGGATTGTGATCGTGACGGTTGGTGTGACGCCGGCGCTGCGGTTGTAAAAAACCCAGATACCAAAACTATCGTAGTGCATTTGCTTGTACATCGAACCGTCAGCCCTTACTTCAACGTTTGGCCCGACTACGGATTTGTAGTCAGGGGCGCCGACCCCGCCGATGTAGTCGACAGAAATCGTGTTAACTGCGTGCGCAGGGTCGTAGACGATCTGCGCCGTCTCTTTTTCAGAGAAGACGTATAAGTCCATGTCGTCTGCGGGCTGAAATGGTGCGCCGAGTTTGGCTCGCACCTCAGTGGTACTCATACCAATGCGCACGCCACGATACTCGCTATACAGAGGTTGCTGAGAAGCTGAAATGCGCGCGCCTTTGCTCACCGTCCGGCCTTGGGCGCTGGCGACCGTAGCTCCCAATAAGATCAGCGCCGCAACCATCAACACCGAAGTGACTACCCCAACGCAGAATGGATTTCGTTTATTGTGAATCATCTTTCGAGTCGTCCTATCCGGAAAGGCGTTAACTAAATCCTTTCTCACCAGAGGTATCAGCGCAATCATCATGCCTCATCGAAAACTGCTCTTTTCTTAGGTTTCATCAGAACAGATAAGTGAATCGTGCGGGCTTTTTCCCAGAGCCTTGAGGGAAAATCAACAGGGTCTGGCAGAGCGATCGAGTTTCAAGTGGAATAGGCTATTGGTAGGTGTAAACGCAAAATTGAGGCAGTGTAGGACCCGGCATTCACCGAACCGCCAAGGCTTGATAGTCAGATCGCTCTGGTAAGTTAGGCGTACTTATCGCCGCCGCCAATCCTTCGACCGACGGCCCAAACAGCGCAACAGCGCGCATCTGCAAGACTATCTGACCGAGCGGTTGTGTTGGTGGTCCATTCAACACAGACCCCGTCTCGGCGTCGAATGCGCCCTTGTGGCAAGGACATTCAAACAGCGCCGGTAGCGATCGAAATAGACCGCACAACCCAGGTCGAAAATTCATCTACAATGCCGACCAAGTCGTATCTATCGGCAAACTCCCAATGACGACTGGCCGTGCCCGTGTAAGGTGCAACGTTTGTGCCGTCCGTCGAGCTGGACCGAATGCCTAAAAACAGTGGGGGGGTTGAAGTATCAGAGGGATGGATGGAGGATGATTGGTGAAAATGCCGTGACCGTGAGAAATACTTCGCAGCTCGTGAGTTGCTGCGATTCGGGCTACGAAAATGGAGCGACGAGTGCCGAGAGACTGGGACTCTCGGCGCTCGTGATCTTTGGCTATGCCGAACAGGGCTTAGGCTGCTTTGCGTCGCCGGCAAAACTAAAAGTATGGATCGATTCGTAAATGATCCCGGATTGCCGAAACTCCCGGAGCATGACTGATAGATCCGACAACAGCACGCTTCTCCTGCCACGAGTGCACTCGGCCGAACAGGTCGACCGCACCATCGTGCACCTCGATCCGCAGCCGCTCAGCCTCGCGATCGGCGCGGCGCTCCAGGGCGTACTCAATCTCTTCCCGAAGGTCTTCTGTATCGACCACCTTCGGCGCCACGGTAATCTCGTTGGTCACGCCGATAACACCCTCAAGCCGTAATACTGAGAGTTCGGCGTCTTCCCGCTGCTGCCAGAAGTCCACATCTCCTTGAAGAGTCACCCAGCCGTCAGATACGGTTGACCTAATGCGCTCATCAGGGACTAACGCGTCCCATTCGAGAATGTGACGCACCGCAAGGGCGATTTCGGCGTCGCTTCTAACAAAGAGACCCTCCGGCTTGACCTCGACATCATTGGCGACGTCCAAAACTCCATTAATTCGATGGGCCGCGTCTTGGGCAGCCAATTTCTGCGCATAGCTGGAAACCAGGCCTGTGAGCGTAACTACGCCTTCCATCACCTCTACTCCAATCTGCGACCAGCCGATGCGTGAGTCCCATTTCAGCTCGCGCAAAACCTGGCTTTTGATCTCGCTGTCACTTTTCCTTTTCATGTTCTGCTCCTTTCCGTCAAACACACTAACCCCTCAGCCTGCCCTGGACATGACTCTTCGCGATCGGGTGTAACTGTCGTGATTACTCAGGCCTTTACAGCCGCCTGCGACTGCCGCATGGGAAGTTGGTGCTGGCAAATCGACTTGTACGTATTTACCACGTCGCCATAGGACAACTCTGGTGCCTTCTTACCACCCGCTTCGGCCGCCTTGAGTACCACATCGTTCATTGACAGCATTCCTGAGAGTTTGCCGTCGGCAGTCACAACGGGAAGGCGTCGCACCTTGTTGTCGCGCATCGTGTCTAGTGCGCTGTGAATGTCGTCTTCGGGCTGGCAAGTGAAGAGTTTCCCTGAAATTACGTCTTCGATTGCAATACTCGACTCGTTTCGCCCCTTGGTCAGTGCCGCCATACAGATATCGCGGTCAGTAATCAAACCGACCACCTTTCCTTCCTCGGCAACAACAGGGACGCTCCCGCAGTCTTCCTCCCACATTAACCGGGCCGCCTCCGCCAGATTGTCGGTCAACGTGCAGGTCTTCGCGTTCGCGGTCATTATGTCTTTGACTTTCATACGTTCTCCTTACTTCTGCACACGCTGCGAACCAAAAGTGGGCGGTCAGCGAAAGCAAATAGCGAATTATCAGTTTCTTTAATAATGCAATGAACGTACCGAGCGCGCTGCTCCACGTTTGCTGCATATTTTCGGGCAGTTCGTGCGTCGCATGTGTGGAAAGTTTCATCAGCCTGCGGGAAAACCCGCTATTACCAAAACACGGTCGCAGCCAAAGTGCTGTGGTTGCAACTCTTTTCTAAAAGTGTCGGCGGGCACAGGCGTTGCAGTTAGCAAGAAGCGTCAGGACGAAACTATGGGACATAAACAAGTCCTTTTTCGCTCCGGGCACTTGAAAAGTTCCCTGCTCCTTCCAGAGGCACAGGTGAACACGGAATTTGATAATCGCAGCGGCGGCCCGCTGCTAAGCAGGTCAGGGGAAATTGGAGGGTGGCTGCTATGGCCAAGGACGAACGCGACATTCTCGAAATCCTTAAAAATGAATTGGACTTCATCGAAAAGGGCGGGTATGGACGATCTGTCCGCACGCCATGGCAACCAAAATCAACCTTTCAGGACTCCCTGACCTGCGTCAACTTCTCCGACCCCAAACATACCCACCCGTGCAACGAATGTCATTTGATCGACTTTGTAACCTCCGAGCACCAGGGCGAAGTTATACCTTGCCATTTCATTCCTTTGAATGAGGCTGGCGAGACTATCGAGGACTTGGAGCTCAAAGATAACGAGGCAAAACTCGAGCGGAGAGTTAAGGATTGGCTTCGTGCCAGGATTCGCAAGATCGAGGAGGAGCGCTCAAAACCAGCCGTCGACTGAAACCGAGGATACGAGGTTAAAGATGACCACCGCAGCATACTTCATAGTAACAATGATATTCGCTACGGCCCTCTACTTCGGCATCCGTTGGCTGGTTAGAGCGTGTTCCAAATATCGCGGCACCAAGACAGTAGCTTGTCCGGAGACATGGAAGCCTGCAATCGTGGAAGTTGACACGCTACACGCGTCGTTAACTTCGACCGTGGGCCGCCCTGATATTCGACTGGAAAGCTGCTCGCGCTGGCCACTTAAAAACCAGTGTGGACAGGAGTGCCTTGCCAATCTCGACGTAGCGCCCGGGGAATGCTTAATTAGCGGCTTGCTAATGAGATGGTATCGCGGAAGGAATTGCGTCTACTGTGGCAAACCGGCTGAGGAACTTCAGTGGATGGACCACAAACCAGCTCTTCAAACCAAAGAAGGCGAGTTGGTCGGGTGGCCTGGAGTGCCTGTCGAGAACTGCTCGATGGTGGTTAAGACGCACCTACCGGTTTGTTGGAACTGTTACATAGCGCAATCGTTTCGCGGGGGCCATCCCTACCAGGTCTTCGATGGACCTTGGCGGCACGGCATTTCCGGAGACGCGGACGGCTCGTCTGCGTCACGTCGTATTTGATTCCGCAAGGCTGCACGGGTGGGTATTCAAGTAAATTAGCGGGAAGCTCAAACGAAATTTGAAATGATCGAATTTCTATTTGCTCGCTGCCATCGCCGCCGCTAACTTGTTCTGCAACTCCTTCATCAACTTCTCCATTTTCGCGATTTTCTCCAGAGCCTCGTCCATCGTGTACTGAGTTCACACAGCGGAGTGGACTCCGTTGCGCTCTTGATTTTGGTTAGATTTGTTGATGAAATTGCGTTCCCTCGTGTCATCAAAAGAGCGTCATCTCCTCTCGATGCGCGGTAATTCACCGGTCATTTCGTCGGATGGGATTTAAGCCACTCGGCGCGCAGCATGAAGCTTCCATTCGTGACGATGCGGTCACCAGCGTTCAGTCCGTCGAGTGCAGGATAGAAGCCGTTGCTCTCTGGCCCCAGCCGAACGGCTTGCATGATGAATTCATTCGGCTTGTCCGTGGTTAAAAAGACGAACTGCTGGTTACCGAAGCTCTGCACGGCGTCTTTAGGAACAACAGGGGTCGTCCTCTCAGCAAGTCCCAGCGCGGCGAACCCGACATTCACATACATCCCGATCATCAAGATCCGTCCGGGATTGTTCAGTTCGATTCGAACCTGGGCTGTGCGCGTCGTGGGATCAAGCTTGGGATCGACGTATGACACGCGACCGCGAAATACTCGACCTGGATAAGCATCCGAGGTGACGTTGGCCCCGCTGCCGACCCGAACAGTCGCGAGATCCTTTTCGTAGACTTGCCCGACCACCCAAACAGTGGAGAGATCCGTTACACGCATCAGTTCTTTGTTGGCTTCGATCACTTCGCCGGGATTCACGGTGCGGCTGGTCACAGTGCCCGACGATGGAGACGGCACTGTGACTTCAGAACTGATCTGTGACGTTGAATTCAGAGAGTGTATGCGCTGAGCTGTCATTCCCAGCAGCAGCAACTTCTGTCTCAGGTTCGCCACATTCGATTCCGCTTCGCGGTATTGGGAAGTGGCCATCTCCAAGTCCTGGCGACTCGCTGCGCCAATCTCGACGAGCTTAATCGTGCGCAGATGATGCCGGTGATGTTCATCGAGTGTCGCAAGGGCTGTGAGATAGCGCGACTGCGCGTCAGCAAGTTCATTGCTAAACACCACCGCGACTCGTTGTCCTCTCTTCACGTTTTGACCAAGCTCGGGACTGACACTGCGAACTATTCCGCCGACAAGTGAGACGACGGGTGTTTCCTTATATGTATTTGCCTGGACCACGCCGGTTGCCATTTGCCCTGCCGCCTCGGATGACGGTCGCTCGCCCACCGTTTCGATCTTCAACTGCGCAGTCCGCAATTGCTCGAAAGCCAACGTTAATCTCTCGCCTCCGGCTGTTGCCGGCTGCGGCGACTCCTCAAATGAAATCGAGCGTGGTGTAGGGACAGGCTTGCCGGCTTGCCTCGGCCACAAGAGCCATGCGGCAATCGCGACGACGACTAAGGCAATCGCAGCCACCGCGACGACCTGTACAGTTCGACGGTTGGAAGTCTTCGGTAACACTCTGACTTCGGATGTCTCGCCGTCGATTTGTTTATCAGATTCTTCGTTCATCGTTTCATCAACTCCGGTGAAGCCGTAGCGCGTGCGATCTCGACTCGCGCGTTGTAAACGGCAAGTTGCGCATCAATGAAATCATTCTCCAGCTCAATGAAGCGACGTTGTTCTCCGATGTAGTCGATCAGAGTCTTTGAGCCAAGCTCGTACGTTTGCCTCACAACATCAAGATTGGCTC